>CBDUEA010000236.1:0-3847 GCA_965365965.1 uncultured Polaromonas sp.
GCGAATTTGCGGTTGCGTCGCATCTTTACCCGCAGCGCCCATGTGTCTGCCTTGGGGTCGATTTTTTGCGTAATCTAATGAGGCATAATAGCCAGCCAATCCCAGCATCGTGGCAGCTGTTCCCACACCAATACGCGCTTTGTTCATCATGTGGAACATGCAACGCAGTCCTTCACCAGGCTTGCCCACCAAATAACCAATGGCTCCTGCTTGCCCATTCGGTGTGAATTTGCCTTCGCCGAAATTGAGCAAGGTATTTGTCGTACCGCGCCAGCCCAGTTTGTGGTTCAGTCCTGCCAAGGCGACATCATTGCGTTCGCCGGTTAATTCACCGTGTAAATTAACCATCTTTTTGGGCACAATAAAAAGTGATATACCTCGCGTTCCAGCAACAAGCTTGCCCGATTCGTCTGGGATTTTGGCTAAGACGAGATGGATGATGTTCTCCGTCAGCTCATGATCTCCCGCAGATATCCACATTTTGTTGCCTTTGAGGCGATAGCGCGGACCCAGTTGGTCTGTTTGCCAATCATTCGGCTGACCTTCACTCAGATCAGGAAGAGCACGCGTTGTGACGTCCGAAAGACTCGAACCCGCTTGTGGCTCACTCAAACACATTGTTCCTGCCCATCGTCCCGAGAATTCATTGCGTGCAAAGACTTCTTTTTGTTTGTCACTGCCATGAGCCAGTAACAAACCGGCATTGCCAGCCGTCAACATGTTCGAACCTATACTGACTGATGCACATGCAAAAAAAGCGTTCGCGGCAGCTTCTACGGTATAAGGCAATTGCATGCCATCAAGCCCATAGTCTTGAGCTGCACTCAGCATACCGGAGGCAACATAGGCAGCATGTGCATCATGAGTTGCCGGTGGCAAGATAACTTTTTCACCGTCAAAATGCGGCTCTTGCGTGTCTACCAATCGGTTAAAAGGTGCGTACTTTTCACGGGCAATTCGCTCACACGTATCCAGTACAGCATCAAATGTTTCGCGACTGTGGTCGGCAAAACGTTCCCGCTGGTTCAGCGATTCAGCACCAAGCCATTGATACAGAAGAAAATCAAGCGTAGGACGCAAACTCATGACGTTTATAACCTTCAAAAATAAAAGACTGAGTTGCTACCAGCTATACACCGTTAGCGCCACTCAGTCTCTCAGCCTCTCGACTTAGAACATATTGCTTTATCAGACTCAGAGCACTTCAAATACCCCAGCAGCCCCCATACCACCACCAATACACATCGTGACGCAGACGCGCTTAGCGCCACGACGCTTGCCTTCTATCAAAGCGTGACCGGTCAAACGCTGACCGCTGACCCCATAAGGGTGACCCACAGCAATGGCTCCACCATTTACATTCAAACGATCGGCAGGAATACCTAACTTGTCACGGCAATACAGTACCTGCACTGCAAAGGCTTCATTCAATTCCCACAAATCAATATCACTAATTTTCAAACCCAAACGAGCCAGCACTTTGGGGATAGCAAACACAGGGCCAATGCCCATCTCGTCAGGCTCACAACCAGCTACGGCAAAACCCAAAAATCGTCCCAGTGGTTTCAGCCCCTTTTTCTCAGCCAATGTCTCATTCATGATGACGCAAGCACCACCACCATCCGAGAACTGACTTGCATTGCCAGCAGAAATTAACCCCCCAGGCAATGCTGAACGCAAACCGCTGATGCCCTCTTTGGTCGTGCCATCCCGAATGCCTTCATCATTGCTCACAGTTACTTGCTTGGTTGTCAAACCCATTACAGGATCGGCAACGCCCATGGTGACGGTGATAGGTGCAATTTCTGCAGCAAAATAGCCTGCAGCCAATGCCGCTACTGCTTTTTGCTGACTAGCTGCACCATATTCATCCATGGCTTCGCGACTGATGTTGTAGCGCTTCGCCACTTGTTCTGCCGTTTGCAGCATGTTCCAGTAAATTTCAGGTTTATTTTTGACCAACCAAGGATCTGCCAACATATGCGTATTCATTTCTTGCTGCACGCAAGAAATACTTTCCACGCCACCTGCCACATAAATATCGCCTTCACCCGCAATGATGCGCTGTGCCGCTAAAGCAATAGTTTGCAGACCAGAAGAACAAAAGCGATTGACGGTCATGCCTGAGGTCGTGATCGGCAAACCTGCACGCAGCGCGACTTGCCGTGCGATGTTCGCACCGGTGGCTCCCTCTGGGGTAGCACAGCCCATGATAACGTCATCCACTTCAGCGCCTTCAATGCCCGCGCGCTTGACTGCATGCTCAACGGCATGACCACCAAGTGTTGCGCCGTGTGTCATGTTGAATGAACCCTTCCAGCTTTTAGCCAAAGGGGTACGTGCTGTGGAAACAATTACTGCTGATGTCATAGTCTTGTCCTTGCGTTCTGTAGTATTTAGCTTAATTAAATGTTTTACCTTCTGCGGCCAGTTTGGCTAACAGAGGCGCAGGCTGCCAAAATTTGGCATCATCCAAGGGATTTTTAGCAAATTTGTTCATGCTTTGAACCACATTGAACAAACCCACTTGATCGGCATAGTTCATCGGTCCACCACGGTAAATGGGGAAACCATAACCTGTGAGGTAAACCATATCAATGTCACTGGCCTTGGAAGCAATGCCCTCTTCCAAGATGAAAGCCGCTTCATTCACCATGGCATAGACCAAACGCTGAACAATTTCTTCATCGCTAATTTTGCGTGGTGTGATGCCAAGCGCTTTACGATGTTCTTCAACCATGTTAACGACAACAGCACTTGGAATTGCATCGCGCTTACCGGGTACGTAGTCATACCAGCCTGCGCCAGTCTTTTGACCATAGCGTCCCATTTCGCACAATAAATCAGCTGTTTTGCTGTACTTCAAATCAGGCTTGTCAATATAGCGACGCTTGCGAATCGCCCAACCAATATCGTTGCCAGCCAAATCGCCCATACGGAACGGGCCCATGGCAAAACCAAATTGTTCGACGGCTTTGTCCACTTGCGCAGGGGTGCAACCCTCTTCTAGCAAGAAACCCGCTTGACGGCTGTATTGCTCAATCATGCGGTTGCCAATAAAGCCATCACAGACGCCCGACACAACCGATGTTTTCTTGATCTTCTTACCCAAAGCCATGACCGTCGCGAGCACGTCTTTGGCGGTTTTTTCACCCCGAACAACTTCCAACAACTTCATGACATTAGCGGGACTGAAGAAGTGCGTTCCTATCACATCTTGCGGACGCTTCGTGAAACTCGCAATTTTGTTCAAATCCAAAGTCGACGTATTACTTGCCAAAATTGCACCGGGCTTCATCACCCGATCAAGCTCTTTAAATACAGCCTCTTTGACGCCCATTTCTTCAAACACAGCCTCAATGACCATGTCTGCATCTTTTAAATCGTCATAACTAAGCGTCGTGCTCAACAAGCTCATGCGTTGCTCGTACTTTTCTTGTTTGAGCTTTCCGCGCTTGACTTGTGATTCGTAGTTTTTACGGATCGTTGCAATGCCGCGATCCAGAGCATCTTGCTTCATCTCAAGCATTTTGACGGGGATGCCAGCATTTAAAAAATTCATTGAAATGCCACCACCCATGGTTCCGGCACCTATCACAGCAATTGACTTAATCTCACGTTGCGGCGTATCAGACGGCACATCTGGAATTTTGGACGCCGCCCGGTCAGCCACAAAAATATGACGCAAGGCTTTACTTTCAGGGGTCATCATTAAATTGATGAAGAGATCCCGTTCAGTACGCATACCCACATCAAATTTTTGTTTCGTTGCTGCAATAACTGCCTCTACGCATTTCATAGGTGCAGGATAGTTTTTAGACATACCCTTAACCATATTGCCTGCAAA
>CBDUEA010000237.1:0-3830 GCA_965365965.1 uncultured Polaromonas sp.
ACGCGCAACAGACGCCTCTAGCTTCAAGGCAGTGACGCGTTTGACGTAAGCCAGCGGTGTTTCATTTTTGAGCGCGATTTCCAACGATTCAGCATCTTCCGCCGCATCCGCCAGTAACAACTCATGTGTCACGCCCAGCTGTTGCAGCAATTGGCTGCGGCGTGGGCTTTGGGAGGCTAGGTAGATAAAAGGTTTCGCGATTTTGCTCACAGTTACTCTCGGTGATAAGGATGGTTCGCATTGATCGACCACGCTCGGTACAGCTGCTCAACCAACAATACCCGCGCAAAGGCGTGTGGCAGGGTTAAATCTGAGAGGCGGATGCGCTCATGCGCTGCTTTTTTGAATTCGGGGCATAAACCGTCTGGTCCGCCGATGACCAAAGCGACGTCCATCGCTTCTAGTTGCCAGTTTTTAAGTTTGCCAGCCAGTGCCATGGTGGTTAAATTACTGCCTCGCTCGTCTAGGGCGACGATACGACTGCCTTTGGGTATGACAGCTTCAATGCGCTCGCGCTCGGCGGCGTAGATGGTATCCAACGTTTTGGAACCGCGTGGCTCGGTTTTGACGGTTTTGACGTCGACCTTGAGCTCAAACGGGAAGCGCTTGGCGTAGTCGTCCCACGCGCTTTGCGCCCAATCGGGCATACTTTTACCGACGGCAACTACTATAATTTTCATAGCAAACTAAGCAATAAATACGCCGACTACAGCCAAAAAGATGCCTTAAAAAGACGTTTTATAGCTGATCTGCCATCAAAATGCGCTTATTTAGCCGCTACTTTTTTAGCAGGCGTCTTTTTAGCGGGCGCTTTCAATCCTGCCGTCACGGAAGTTTTCACGGCTGCTTTTTTTGCGACTACTTTTTTGACGGCTGGTGCAGATTTAGCGGCAGTGGTTTTAGCAGTTTTTGTCGCAGCCACTTTCTTGGCTGCCGCAGCTTTGGTCGACTTGATAGCGGCTTCTTTCTTCAGCGCAGCTTTGGACGGGAAGGCTTCAGCCACACCCGTTTTGGCGGCACTGGAGCGTTTCAAAGTCGTTGGCACAGGTTTGCCTGCGTCTTTGGCGATTTTGGCTTGTGCGGCTGTCAAGGTTTTAGCAGCGACAGACTTGACCGCCACTTTGTCAGCGCCAAACTTCAAGCGCACGGGCGTTTCGCCCCACAACTCTTCAAGGTTGTAATAGCTGCGAATCGTGGGTTGCATGACATGGACGACAGCAGCGCCGCAATCCACAATGATCCACTCACCATTGTCTTCACCCTCAACGCGGGGTTTGCCAAAGCCGGCTTGGTTGACGGCATCGCGCACACTCATAGCCAGAGCACGGGTTTGGCGGTTGGAGGTGCCCGAGGCAATCATCACGCGCTCAAACAAGGCGGAGAGTTTTTCGGTGTCAAACACCACAATTTCTTGTGCTTTGACGTTCTCTAAGGCATCGACAATGATACGTTGGAGTTTTTGAATGTCTTTTTTAGCAGCGGCGTCTGTGGTTGTTTTGGTTGTCATGCGGATGGCTATGTTAAGTAAATGATGAAAAAAGCCGTTGAAAAATCGGTAATTTAACGACGGTTTGAGCTGTTCGTTTGATAAAGGTAATGCTTTTGGATATAGCTCGCCACCGCAATTGGCAACAATGAAGCAATGGATTTACCCTGCGCCACTAATGCCCGAACGTCTGTTGCGCTCTCGGGCATGATGGGCAATTCGATGTGAATGGCGCGGCAATGTAGGCTGTTCAATGTAGATGTGTACTTGATAGAACCAGTTAAATCTGCACGTTCGGCTACGCAAATTATAGCAATCTTGGCAATTTCGTCAAAATGGCTCCAAGTGGGCAGCGCGGCGGCTTGGTCCGCACCCATCACCAAGTAGAGTTGCGCATCAGGATACTGCGCCTGCAACTCACGCAAGGTGTCGAGTGAATACGTCGGGCCACTACGCAATACTTCGCGATCGTCCACCACCACCTTAGGCAGCGTGCCAAACGCCAAGTCAGCCATCGCCAAGCGATCTGCACCTGCCGTTAACTGCTGCGATTTGTGCCACGCAAACCCTGTTGGAATCACGTGCAAAGTGTCCAACGCCAACTGCTCAACAGCGGCTTGAGCCAAGGCAACATGGGCGTTATGCGGCGGGTCAAACGCACCGCCGTACATGCCAATGCGTTGTTGTGGCATTGCGGGATTGGTCAAACCCAGTCCCGCCTCGGTAAAAAGTCAGTGTAAAGCGCAGCTTCTGGCGTGCCTAGAACTATGGGCCGCTGGTATGACCAACTGGCCAAAGGCGGCATCGAGAGCAATATCGACTCCGTGCGCCCCCCCGATTGCAGGCCAAAGTGTGTGCCACGGTCCCACACGAGGTTGAACTCGACATAGCGGCCACGGCGATACAGCTGAAACTCGCGCTCCGCCTCGGTGTTGAGCAGGTCTTTACGACGCTGCACGATGGGCAAATAAGCATCTAAAAAGCTGGAACCGACCGCTTGCATCATCGCGGCACTTTGCTCAAAGCCCAGCTCTGAGAAATCATCAAAAAACACGCCGCCAATACCGCGCTGCTCGTTGCGGTGTTTCAAGAAAAAGTACTCATCACACCAAGTTTTGAAGCGGGGGTATTTGTCGTCACCAAAGGGCGTCAATGCGGTTTTGCAGGTTTGGTGAAAATGCACTGCATCTTCGGTAAAGCCGTAATAAGGCGTTAAATCCATGCCACCGCCAAACCAATAAACGGGCTCTTTGCCGGCGGCCGTCGCGGCCAACATGCGCACATTCATGTGCACCGTCGGTACAAAGGGGCTGCGGGGGTGGAACACCAAGGACACGCCCATGGCCTCAAACGGTGCGCCCGCCAACTCCGGGCGGTGCTGTGTGGCAGACGGTGGCAACTTGGGGCCGCGCACATGCGAAAAGCCACAACCAGCGCGCTCAAAGACCGCGCCGTTTTCTAAAATTTGCGTGATACCGTTGCCTTGCAGCATCTCGCCAGCGGGCTTTTCCCAAGCGTCTACGACGAAGGCTTCGCCGTACTCTTCTTCTTCAATCTTGGCAATCTCACCGCAAATGCGTTGTTGCAAGCCGAGCAAATAGCTACGGATACTGGCGGTGCGAGGGTCGCTGCTCAAAGGTGTGGTCATGTTAGGGCTGTCGATCTACAAAGCGCGGTAGCCAATGTCTTTGCGGTACTGCGCACCGTCAAAACTGATTTGCTGCGCCAGCTCATAGGCTTTTTGCTGCGCCAATTTGAGGCTGTCGCCCAGTGCTGTGACACACAATACGCGTCCACCAGAAGTCACCGTTTGGCCGTCTTTTTGCGTGGTGCCAGCATGAAACACCATGATGTCTTGGTCTTGGTCAAAGTCTTTGGTCTTCATTTCAGGCAAACCGCTGATCACATCGCCTTTGCGGGGCGACAGCGGGTAGCCATGCGCAGCCATGACGATACCCAGTGCGGTGCGGCGATCCCATTGCAGCTCGATTTTGTCCAAGCGACCACCTACTTGACCGTTTGGTCCCGGCTCGGTGGCGGCCCACATCACGTCATAAAAATCGGTTTTCAAGCGCATCATGATGGGTTGCGTTTCGGGGTCGCCCATGCGGCAGTTGAACTCCAACGTTTTGACCTGGCCTTGGGCATCAATCATCAAACCCGCGTACAAAAAGCCGGTAAAGGGGATGCCGTCTTGCTCCATGCCTTTGATGGTCGGCAAAATCACCTCGCGCATGGCGCGGGCGTGCACATCGGGGGTGACGACAGGTGCGGGTGAATACGCACCCATACCGCCTGTATTCGGGCCTTGGTCGCCATCCAGCAAGCGTTTGTGGTCTTGTGA
>CBDUEA010000238.1:0-3811 GCA_965365965.1 uncultured Polaromonas sp.
ACGCCGCTGCTTGGGTAAAGCCCATCAACACCGGCGCGCTGATGATGTTGAGCAGCCAACCAAAGCGCGCAAAACCCAAAGCCATTTGCATAGCCCCAGTTAAAAGAGCCAACCAAACGGCCAAGTTCACCCATTCTGAGCTGCCTGGCTGCGCCAAACCAATCAAAGCGGAGCCGACCATCAAGCTCGATAAAGCGGTGGGCCCGACCGACAAGCGCGCAGAGGAGCTCCATAATGCAGCAACAATCGCTGGCAAAACGGCCGCGTAAATGCCGGTGACAAGCGGCATACCTGCCACCGCAGCGTAAGCCACACATTGGGGCAGCATCATCAGCCCGACAGTGATGCCCGCTGAGAGTTCGCCCTTTAACAAGGGCAATGTCGGTCTTGGCCAAGCGAGAAAGGGAAACCAGCGTTGGTAGGATCTGGAGTTTGACATCTTGGTTTAATGAGAAAGCGACTTTTTGGTGATGACGGATTCTGACATGCCTGAGCCAAGTGCAATGTCCAGAAACTGCTAATATCGTCAAATAATTATCAGGACAACAGACATGCATCGCGTCGCCATCAGCAGTACCGGCTTATTCACTCCGCCATTTACCATCACCAACGTCGAGTTGGTTGACTCCTTTAACCGCTACGTTGAACTTGAAAATACGAAGTATGCGGCTGAAATAGCGGCAGGCACACGCCAAGCGCTGCAGCCGTCCAGCCCGGAGTTCATTGAAAAAGCCTCGGGTATCAAACAGCGCTATGTGCTGGAAAAAGAGGGTGTGCTCGACCCCACCCGCATGCGCCCGCACTTTACCAAGCGCCCAGATACTGAGGTGAGCTTGATGGCAGAAATTGCCGTCAAAGCAGCGCAAGATGCTTTGGACAAAGCCGGTAAAACGGCTGCTGATGTGGATGCAGTTTACTGTGCCAGTGCTAATATGCAACGCGCCTACCCAGCCATGGCGGTGGAGATCCAAGCGGCTTTGGGGATCAAAGGCGGGTTTGGGTTTGACATGAACGTGGCGTGTTCGTCGGCAACGTTTGGCATTCAAGCCGCCGTGAGCGCCGTGCAATCAGGTTCCGTCAAAGTGGCCTTGGTGGTCAATCCAGAAATCACCTCTGCCCACTTGGCTTGGAAAGACCGCGACTGCCACTTTATTTTTGGTGACGTCTGCACTGCCATCATTGTGGAGCGTTTGGAGACCGCACCGGCTGACGCCTTTGAGGTGCTGGGTACGCGCTGTCTCACGCAGTTTTCTAACAACATCCGCAACAACGCCGGTTTTATGTCGCGCGCTGAAGACCGCGACCCAGATGACCGCGACCAGCTTTTCATGCAAGAAGGACGCAAGGTTTTCAAAGAAGTGTGCCCGATGGCCGCCGAGCACATCACCAGTCATTTGGAGAGTTTGGGTTATGTCCCTGCGGAGATGCGGCGCTTTTGGTTGCACCAAGCTAACTTGAACATGAACCAGTTCATCACCCGCAAATTGATCGGTCGCGACCCGAGCCAAGACGATGCACCTATCATTTTGGATGAGTTTGCCAACACGGCATCAGCCGGCTCCATCATCGCTTTCCACCGTCACAACGCAGATTTCAAATCGGGCGAAGTTGGCGTGATTTGTTCGTTTGGAGCGGGTTACTCGATTGGTAGCGTGGTGGTTAAAAAACGTTGAAAAAACGCTAAAACCGTATTAAGGCGATTTTTTAAGCCGATTTAAGCGGCTTTAAAAAATCGCGCAACGCCATCAGCACGCCATCGGGTGCTTCCGTCATCAGGGAGTGCCCAGCGTCCAGCGACACAACTTTGACGTTTTTACCCAGCGCCTTGGCTTCGTTGACCAAGCTCATCGCCGCTTTCGGAGGTGTCATTTGGTCTTGTTTGCCAACTATAAAAAGAATAGCAGACTTTGCTTGTTTTATGCTGGTTAGACCATTTTTATAGTCATTGCAAGCGGTAAACCCGATATGAAACAGGTTCACTTGCGTGTTGCTGGCTTGCACGCGGCGCATCAGGGCTTTGGAGCCGCCATAAAGCCATGTGCCGGGCCCAAGCGCGGAGGGCGGCGGTGCCAACATGCTGTGTGAGAAGGTGTTGACCATGTCAATCGCCTTCATGGGCGCATGCAAAGCCGCATCCAGCAAAGCGGGCGACACCGGCATGGGGAAAGCGGTGCCGACCAGCGCCAAGTGGCTGATACGTTCTGGAATGCGTGCTGCAACCTCAAGTGCGATCAAAGAACCAAAGCTGTGACCGACCAAAGCGGCGCTTTGTACGCCCGCAACATCAAGCAATGCCATGATGCTGTCTGCCGCAGCTTCAACGCTGCGTGGTGGTTCGCCAGCGCTTTTACAGTGGCCGGGCAAATCGACCGCTAAAACGTTAAAACCATGGTTCGCCAAATAGCGGGTTTGCAAGACCCACACACTGTGGTCGTTAAGCACACCGTGAATGAAAACGACCGTGGGCTTGGCCACGTCAAAGTCTTTGCCGCCGGTGTAGCAATAAAGCGGGTGACCGTTGACGGTGAAATGCATGGTCTAAAACTCTAAGTTTTGCCCAGTAAGCTCAGCAAAACGTTTACGCCGCCAAAGCCGCAAAAGCGCGGTTCATGATCTCGTCAACGCCGCCCGTGCCGTTGATGGCGCGGTATTTTGGCGCTGCAGCGGGCTCGGTTTTGGCCCAGTTGGCGTAATAGTCGACCAGCGGGCGGGTCTGGGCGCTGTAGACGGCGAGACGGTTTTTGACAGTCTCTTCTTTGTCATCTTCACGTTGAATCAAAGGCTCGCCCGTGATGTCGTCGATGCCAGCCACTTTGGGCGGATTGAATTTGACGTGGTAAGTGCGACCAGAAGCGGGGTGCGAGCGGCGACCACTCATACGCTCCACAATCGCTTCAAACGGTACATCGATTTCAAGCACGTAGTCGAGCTTGACGCCGGCGGCTTTCATGGCATCGGCTTGCGGAATGGTGCGCGGAAAGCCATCAAACAAGAACCCTTCAGCGCAATCGGGCTGAGCAATGCGTTCTTTGACCAGGTTGATGATCAACTCGTCGCTGACCAAAGCGCCAGAGTCCATGACTTTTTTAAGCTCTAAACCCAAGGGGCTGCCAGCCTTGACGGCTGCGCGCAGCATGTCGCCCGTGGAGATTTGTGGAATCTTGTATTTTTGGCAAATAAAAGTGGCTTGTGTGCCTTTACCAGCGCCCGGTGCGCCCAACAAAATGAGTCTCATGCTTAAAACCTTATTAATTTGCTTATAAGTTTGCTTGGGGGAAATGTCCCTACGCCCCAAGAATAGCACGGTAAAGCTACGATTTAGCTGACAAAGCTGGCTAGGCGGCAAACAAGGCTCGCACCCGTTCTAAATCTTCTGGCGTATCTACACCCGGGCCCGGTACGTGCGCGGTCACATGCACGGCGATGCGGTGGCCATGCCACTGGGCACGCAGTTGCTCCAAGGCTTCGCAGACTTCAATCGGCGCTTGTGCCAACAGCGGGAATTGCTTCAAAAAGCCTACCCGATACGCGTAAATTCCGATATGTCGGAGCGGTGCAGGGTTAGGCGGCAACTCAGGCATGCCCGACTGAGAGCCATCGCGCCACCAGCCAATCGGTGCGCGGCTGAAATACAGAGCCATGCTGTTGGCGTCTAAAACGACTTTGACGACGTTGGGGTTTCGGAACTCGTCAACCGACTCAATCACATGTGCGGCGGTGCTCATGCTGGCCAGCGGCGCATGTTGCAGCAAACCAGCCACGTCCAGGATGAGCTGTGGCTCGATCAGCGGCTCGTCACCCTTGACGTTGG
>CBDUEA010000239.1:0-3785 GCA_965365965.1 uncultured Polaromonas sp.
TGCAGAATTTCAGGCGGTAATAACAACTCTTCACGGCGGGTGCCGCTGCGGTTGAGTTGAATCGATGGGAACACGCGTTTTTCGTACAAACGGCGGTCTAGGTGTATTTCTGAGTTGCCCGTACCTTTGAACTCTTCAAAAATAACCTCGTCCATGCGGCTGCCGGTGTCGATCAAAGCGGTCGCGATGATGGTCAGTGAGCCGCCTTCTTCGATGTTTCGGGCAGCACCCAAGAAGCGCTTCGGGCGTTGCAGTGCGTTGGCGTCCACACCACCGGTTAAGACCTTGCCGGAGCTTGGCACGACGTTGTTGTAGGCACGGGCCAGACGGGTGATGGAGTCCAGCAAAATCACCACGTCTTTTTTCAGTTCCACCAAACGCTTGGCGCGCTCAATCACCATTTCAGCAACGTGCACGTGGCGGGCGGCTGGCTCGTCAAAGGTGGAGGCAATCACTTCACCTTTGACGGTGCGTTGCATCTCGGTCACCTCTTCTGGGCGCTCGTCAATCAGCAAAACCATCAAGTAGCTGTCAGGGTAGTTGGCAGAAATCGCGTGGGCGATGTGCTGCATCATCACGGTTTTACCGCTCTTAGGCTGTGCCACGATCAAAGCGCGTTGGCCTTTACCAATCGGGGCGATGATGTCAATGACGCGGCCCGTGATGTTTTCGTCGCCCTTGATGTCGCGCTCCAGACGCATCTGCTCCTTTGGAAACAGCGGCGTCAGCGCTTCGAACATGACCTTGTGTTTGTTTTCATCCGCGCCACCGCCGTTGACCTTGTCTAGCTTGTTCAGCGCAAAGTAGCGCTCGCCGTCTTTCGGGGTACGCACTTCGCCTTCAATCATGTCACCAGTGTGCAGGTTGAAGCGGCGCACTTGGCTGGGGCTGATGTAAATATCGTCTGTAGAAGCGGTGTAGCTGGTATCTGGGCTGCGCAAGAAACCAAAACCGTCTGGCAGAATTTCAAGAACACCGTCGGCAAACACTTGCTCACCCGCGCGCGCGCGTTTTTTAATGATGGCAAACATCAGCTCTTGCTTGCGCATGCGGCCCGTGTTTTCAATTTCAAGCTCTTCGGCTTGTTTGAGCACTTCGGAGACGTGGAGGGCTTTGAGTTCGTTTAAATGCATGTGAGTTAAAACCCAGAACGGGCGTTTAAGGAGAAAGAGAAAAGGAAATTTTGGAATTTGATTGAGCGCTGGTACAGCGGCTCAGATGGTCAAACTAGGAACGGGGTTGGTTCAAAGTGCCGTTTCAGATTTCTTGAAACTTTTGAGAAATCACGGCTAAAACTTGGTATGGGCGAATTATGACAGATTTTTTACCCTGAAAATGACAGGCGTAAAAAAGGGCGGAATGCTGAGTTTCCGCCCTGATAGGTATGAAATATGGGATGAAGACAGTTGGATGCTTTATGCCAATTGTTGGTCAATAAAAGCCGTCAATTGTGACTTGCTCATCGCGCCGACTTTGGTAGCAGCGAGTTGACCGCCTTTGAAAATCATCAGCGTTGGGATACCGCGAATGCCAAATTTGGCCGGAATGTCGCGGTTTTCGTCGACGTTCATCTTGGCGATTTGCAGCTTGGCACCGTAAGTGGCCGCTACTTCGTCCAAAATCGGTGCAATCATCTTGCAAGGGCCACACCATTCGGCCCAGTAATCGACCAACACGGGTGCTGTCGAATTGAGCACGTCGGCTTCAAAAGTGGAATCGGTGACATGTTTGATGAGATCGCTTGCCATAAGGGTCCTTTTTTAATCGGCGAAAATTTCAGATTGCAGAAGAGTGGTTCAGATGCATTAGAGTGTAGACATTGTGACAGAAAGCAAGACCACCGTTGTCAAAATTAGACTTTATTCCCTCTGGCGCTAGCGTCATACCCCCTCAAACTGACCCGCAATGCGACGTCTATTGGTTAGAAACTTGTGCGTTTATCGCGCAACAGGCTAAAACAAGCGGTTTGCACCTTTCGCGCTGCGTCGTGCTGTTGCCCTATGCGCAGCTGATGCCCTTGGCGCGGCGCTACTGGGCGCAAGCCTACCCCAACGGTTTTGTGCCGGTTTTTCAAAGCACACAAAACTGGGCCAATCAACTGCAAGCCTTCAGGTTGGACGCCAATGACATCAGTTTTGATGCCGCGCGCGATGTGCTGACGGCTACTCATTTGGTCGAGCAATCCGGTATCGCACGTGCAGACATGGCACAACGCGATTTGTTGGCGCAACGCTTGGTTGAAGCCGCTCATCAACTTGCCAGCAGCGCCGCAGCACAAGCGCCAGAGCGGCGTTTGGACTGGGCTGCGCAAATGCGTGACTCCGTCTTTAACAACGCAGCCGCACCTTCATTCCAATGGTTGCACTGGGAAAGTGCGTTGGCACGGCTGGCGCTGGCTTGGGTTTCGACCAGCAGCTATGCCAGTGATGTGTTGTTTGATGATGCGCTGGTGAAGGCACAAGTCGACGGTTTGTTTGTTTTAGAAGGCTTCCAGCGCGACCCTTTGGTGCGTGCTTTAACCGCGCATTGGGGTGACAATGCGGTGTTACTGCCTGGGCCCGAAGTGGCGTCTATCCACCCAAGCGCCCAGCATATCAGCCTGCACAAAACGCAAAACGCCCAAGATGAAGCGCAGCGCAGCGCCGCTTGCGTGTTGCAGCACATCGCGGCTGGGCACATTCCCGTCGCTTTGGCGGCGACCGACCGTGCCTTGACGCGCCGCATTCGCGCTATGTTGGCAACGCAAAACGTGGCGGTACGGGATGAAAATGGCTGGAAGTTGTCGACCACACGCGCCGCTGCGCAGCTGATGAGCAGCTTGTCCGCCTGTGCTTGGAACGCCAGCTCAGACAGCGTGCTGGATTGGCTGAAAAACTGTGGCTCTGAAGGTTCTTTCATCACTGAAACGCAGGTCCAAGCCTTAGAAAAAGCACTCCGACGCGCCGGTACCACCGTTTGGTCAGCTTGGGTACAGATGGCTCGCCATGCTGACAAAGCTGCCGAGCCAACTACCGAATCCAGCGCCGAATCCACCATCAATGTGATTGAGGCCTTGCGCACCCCCTTGCAAAAGTCGCGAACTTTGGCGGCTTGGCTGCTGGTGTTGCGTCAATTGCTGCAAACCTGCGGCTTGTGGGATGCTTTGTTGGCTGACTTGGCTGGTGAAAAAGTCATCAACGTTTTGCACTTGTCGGAAAAAGGTGAGGGCGTAGAGGTCGAACTGACCCAGCTGCCGCAAGCGCAGCGCCGCATCAGCTTGGCAGAATTTACCGCGTGGGTTGACGTGGCGTTGGAGGCCGAGAGCTTTGTACCCGCTTACCCAGACGCCTCCGTCGTCACCCAAGTCGTGATTTTGCCGATGAGCCAGCTCTTTGCGCGCCCGTTTGCTGCCGTCGTCTTGCCGGGTTGTGACGAGGTACGCTTCAACCCATCGCCCGATTTGCCCGGTTTGTGGTCTGCCACGGAGCGCAAAGAACTGGGTTTGACCACCCGTGAAGAGCAAGACGCCACCACCCGCGCTGCCTGGCAATATGCGCTGCAAAAGCCCTTGTGTGATGTGTTGTGGCGGCAGGCAGAGAGCTCAGGCGAGCCGATACTGGCCAGCGGTTTGGTGCAAAGCTTGGCCTTGCAGCTGAACTTGCCGAAAGTTGAATCCACCGCGCCCGATCCGCGCAACCTTCGTTTTATAGATGCAAAGCCTACAGCCAGACCGTTGCCTGTCGGCAGCAAGTTGCCGGTCAAGCACCTATCTGCCAGCGGCTACGACAAGCTGCGCACCTGCCCCT
>CBDUEA010000240.1:0-3782 GCA_965365965.1 uncultured Polaromonas sp.
CTACTGCTGTCACGGGTGATTACCAAGTACAAACACTAGGTTCCAGTTTGAAGTTTGGTATACCCATTGGCCCGACCGACACCATCTATTTAGGCGGTGGTTTGGAGCGCAATAAAATCGTGACGGGTACCAATATGCCACAAGCATATATGGATTATGCCAATCAGTTTGGTTTTAGTAGCACTGCTGTGCCGTTAACGTTGGGTTGGTCGCGCGACGATAGGGACAGCGCTCTTACACCCACAACGGGCAAATTTCAACGATTTTCAGCTGAGTGGAGTCCTGCTGGCGATGTGAAATATGTCAAGGCCGTGGCTCAATATCAGCAATACATCCCTTTGAATAAACAATTTACCTTGGCCTTAAATGGTGAGGTCAATTGGGGTAAGGGTTTGAGTGGTAAGCCCTTCCCAGTTTTTAAGAATTCTTACTCTGGTGGTTTAGGTTCAGTGCGAGGGTTTGAACAATCTTCATTGGGTCCACGTGACGTTGCGACAGATATAGCTTTGGGTGGACCCAAAAAGGTAACGATGAACTTAGAGTTTTTGACGCCATTCCCAGGTGCAGGGAACGATAAATCATTGCGTTTGTACGCCTTTTTCGATGCTGGCAATGTGTATGGCGAAAACGATCCTTTTCAGTTAAACCAAATTCGTACCTCTGCGGGGGTTGGTATCAGTTGGATTTCTCCACTTGGTCCCCTCCGTATTGCTTACGCTAAACCTATTCGTAGTCAAGCTACGGATAAACTTCAAAAAATTCAATTTCAAATCGGAACATCTTTCTAATGAATACCTCACTTCGTCAATCGCACAGCAAATGGTTTTTAATATTGGCTCTTGGCTTGTCTAGCATTTCTGCCTTAGCAATTGCCGAAGAGCTAAAAATCGGCTTCGTCAATACCGATCGCATCTTGCGAGATGCCAATTCAGCCAAAGCTTCTCAAACCAAGTTGGAGCAAGAGTTTATGCGCCGTGAGAAAGAGCTAACAGACCAAGGTGCACAAATCAAAGCAATTGCCGATAAATTTGACAAAGAAGCACCAACCTTGTCTGAATCAGCACGCAACACACGCCAAAAGCAATTGGTAGAGCAAGACCGCGATTTTCAGCGGAAACGCCGCGCGTTTCAAGAAGACTTGAATGTGCGTAAAAACGAAGAATTGCAAGCTGTTCTTGAGCGTGCAAACCGTGTCGTCAAACAAGTCGCTGAAGCAGAAAAATACGATGTTGTTTTGCAAGAAGTGGTTTATATCAACCCTAAGCATGACATCACTGAAAAAGTGCTCAAAGTTTTGAACGCAACCAAGTAAGCGCATCGCTTTACTCGTATCTTCATAGCCTTGTTGACGTGTGTCTGTTCGTCTAGCTCAAATTGTCCAAGCTTTAGGTGGACAGCTGCACGGTGATGCGAATGCTGTGATTGAGGGATTGGCGCCTTTAAAAACGGCAACTGCATCGAACATCAGTTTTTTAAGTAACCCAAAATACGAGCAGCAACTCAACGAGTCGAAAGCAGGTTGTGTTGTTGTCAGTTCGAAATTAGCCCAGACAGCAATGGCGCGCGGAGCCTGCATCGTCACTGAGCAACCTTATTTGTACTTTGCGCTGTTAACACAGTTTTGGAAGCAACAAAACAGTCCTAAACGCGTTGCAGGCATTCATCCCAGCGCTTTTATTGATGCCACGGCTTTGATAAACTCCAGCGCCACGATTGGTCCATTGTGTGTTATTGAGAGACATGCGTGCGTAGGTGCCAACACGGTATTGACATCGCGTGTGACCGTTGGTGAAAACTGTGTCATTGGCAACGATTGCATTTTGCATCCTGGCGTCGTGATTGGTGCTGATGGTTTTGGTTTTGCACCAAAACAAGGTGAAAATGGACAGCGCTCTTGGGTAAAAATTGAGCAATTGGGAGCCGTGCACATCGGTAATGACGTTGAAATTGGCGCCAATACCTGTATTGACCGTGGCGCTCTACAAGACACCATCCTAGAAGACGGTGTGAAGCTGGACAATTTGATTCAAATTGGGCATAACGTCAAAATTGGCAAACACACGGTGATTGCGTCTTCCACAGCGATTGCTGGAAGCGCCGAGATTGGGGCTTTTTGCATCATCGGTGGCTCGGTGAGTATTGCAGGGCATTTGACAATTGCTGAGCAAGTAGAGATTTCAGGTGCTTCCGTTGTGACCCACAGCATCCATAAAGCGGGTGTGTATTCTGGTTTGTTCCCAATCGACGACAATACGACATGGACTAAAAATGCTGCTGCTTTGAAGCAGTTGTATACCTTGCGTGACCGTATACGTGCTCTTGAGAGAAAATAAGACCCATAGCCGTTACATAGAAATAATAAAGAAAGAAGCAATCATCATGATGGATATTTACCGAATTCTCAAACAACTCCCACACCGTTACCCCTTCGTGCTGGTGGACCGAGTGACTGAGCTTGAAAAAGGCAAGTACATCAAAGGTTACAAAAACGTTTCTATCAATGAGCCTTATTTCGTGGGTCATTTTCCGCACCGTCCTGTGATGCCGGGCGTGTTGATCGTGGAAGCCTTGGCTCAAACAGCTGCTTTGCTGGGTTTTGACACCTTGGGCGTGACGCCAGATGACAAAACCATGTTTTACTTTGCAGGTATTGATGGTGTGCGCTTCAAAAAACCAGTCGCTCCGGGCGACCAACTCTGGTTAGAAATGCACGTCGAGCGCGTTCGTTCCGGTATGTGGAAATTCAAAGGCCATGCCAGTGTAGATGGTGAAATCGTGACGGAAGCGACCATCATGTGCACGATCCGTATGTTGGGTGAGGACGACTGACCCCAGTCTTTTGAGGCGACAGATGAGTAACATTCACGCGACAGCCATAGTCGCCGCCAGCGCACAGCTCGATAGCTCTGTGACCGTTGGTCCGTACACCGTTATCGGTCCGCATGTCCGTATCGCATCGGGCACACAAGTGGGCGCCCATTGCGTCATTGAGGGCCGCACACGCATTGGTCGAGACAACCAGATTTTTCAGTTCAACTCGCTGGGCGCTATCCCGCAAGACAAAAAATATGCGGGTGAACCGTGTGAACTGCACATTGGCGACCGCAACACCATTCGTGAGTTTTGTACTTTTAACATTGGCAGCCCTGGTGATGTTGGTATAACCCGCGTGGGCGACGACAACTGGATCATGGCCTACGTGCACATCGCGCATGACTGCCAAGTTACCAACAAAACTATTTTGGCAAACAACACCACCTTGGCGGGTCATGTGCATTTGGCTGACTGGGTAATTGTGGGCGGTTTGACGGGTATCCACCAGTTCGTCAAAGTGGGCGCACATGCCATGGTGGGCTTCTCCAGCGCTGTGACTCAAGACGTGCCACCTTTCATGATGGCCGACGGCAACCCGCTTGCCGTTCGTGGTTTCAACATCGAAGGCTTACGCCGTAGAGATTTTGGCCCCGAACGCATCGCCGCTGTAAAGCAGATGCACAAATTACTCTACCGATCAGACAAAACCTTGAACCAAGCGCGCTCGGAAATCGCTGATTTGGTGAAAACGCAGCCTTTGGCTGCTGCAGATATTGCGCTGATGGACGATTTTTTATCTCAAGCCACGCGCGGCATTGCTCGCTAAATAAAGTGGAGCAATCTGCTGTGGACATTGGCTCGTCAGAATTAGCCCCGCAATTCGCCATGGTTGCAGGTGAAACTTCGGGGGACTTGCTCGCAGGCTTGCTGCTAGACGGCGTCCAGCAACAATGGCCGCAAGTTCAGAC
>CBDUEA010000241.1:0-3779 GCA_965365965.1 uncultured Polaromonas sp.
CGCCGATTGCGACCAAGGAAACTCCTGCATGTACGAAAAAATCACCGCCATACTGGCACAAATGGCTGCTTTAGAAGACGCTTTGCGGATGGCGGTTCAAGAACAGGAACGTCATATGTTCTTCATCATCAAAGGTAAACGGGTGGAATTTGAAAGCACTGTTAAAGCAGCGCATCGGAAGTTGAAGATGAACTTTTTTAAGTGGTTGGTCACCAATCGCCCCCAAAATCTGATTACTGGCCCCATCATTTACGGCATGATTCTTCCCATGTTGATGATTGACCTGTGCGTCAGTTTTTACCAGTTTGTGTGTTTTCCTATCTATGGCATCACCAAAGTGCGCCGCTCAGACTACATTGTCTATGACCGCCGTCACCTCGCCTACCTCAACTTCATTGAAAAATTCCATTGCACTTATTGCGAGTACGGCAATGGTTTGATGGGCTACATGGGTGAAATTTTGGCGCGCACCGAAGAGTATTTTTGCCCCATCAAGCATGCGCACAAAATTTTAGGCACACATAAACGCTACAACCGTTTTTTAGACTATGGCGATGCAGAAGACTATGAGGCTAAGCTGGAAGAATACAGAGTCGGGTTGGGTAAAGTGAAGTGAAGTGAGAACTTATTGCAACCGTTGTAAGCTTAATTTGTTGTAACTAAAATTATGAAATGCAAAATTTCATTTGCATTATTGTTGCAAAAATAAATGTCAACATCCCTATCGTATTTAGTATCACTTACAAATCAATAATCAACATTTTAGATTTTGACCTCGAGCAGCAAGGAAGAAAAACCTGATTACTGTTCTTTTCATCATCCGATAAATACATATCGCGATGATCGGGGACACCTTCCAATACGTTTGTAAGACAGGTGCCACAAACACCTTGTTCACAAGAGGTAGGTACAATAATCCCTTCTGCAGCCAATGCCTTGATCACCGACAGGTTTTCAGGAATTCGAATAATTTTTCCTGAACTTTTTATCTTTATATCGAATTCATTTGCATTGGCCGTCGAAACCTCATTGCTAAATAATTCAAAATGTAGGAATTCATCAGCCCAACCATTCAATTTAGCTTTGTCTAAAACCGCATCAATCAAGCTACGCGGACCGCATACATAAACATGAGATTGTTGATCCGCATTTTTAAAGATGGCGTCTACATCTATCCTAGTTTCATCATCGAAGTACAAATTCAAATCAGAAAATTTACTTTCATGCAACTCGTTCAAAAAAGCCATTTTTGAACGAGCCCTAGCTGCATAGTGAAATGCAAAACTGGTGTTGCGTGCGTGCAATTGTTTGGCCATTCCATACAATGGTGTTATGCCAATACCGCCAGCCACAAGAATTGCTTTATTACTATCTTGCAATAAGTGAAAATTGTTGCGAGGAAGACTGATAAATAATTCGTCTCCCACACTCAAGGTCTCATGCACCGCAATAGAGCCACCACGTCCGGCATTATTCTTCAATACTGCAATCTGGTAAAAATCAGCGCCAGGCATATTCACCAGAGAATACGAACGCGTCAAACCATTTGGCAAAGAGATGTCGATGTGCGAACCGAGCGTGAAAGTCGGAAGTGGAGATCCATCAAGCGATCTAAAACAATATGAAGCAATATCTTCAGCTTCGATTTTTTTTGATTCGATACGTACTTTAATTTTTTCAATCATTTTTAAACTAAATTTCAAACATATATCGCACCTGATGCTAGGCTACTTACCAATGATACTAAACGCGGACCATAATTTGACTCTAACTCGCCCCGCCCCACTTGGTAGGACTGGAGCACACAATTCATAACCATAATGTCCGTCCCTGATCCTCGTTGAAGAGGCGCTGCGACCGCATAAATATCCGACCTTACGTCGCCGTATGAGTAGCAAAATTTCAAATTTCGATATTCAGTCAAACTTCTTTCAACTGCATTTTTGTGCTTATCCCAAAGATCTGAATCCTTTACTTTTATCTCATTAATTAGTGCATCTCGTTCATACGGTGTACAAGCACATAAATAGGCTCGACCAATAGCGCTAGAAACCAAAGAATGCGTCATACCGACCTCTGCCATATTTGCAGAATATACGGATCTGGCTCTCGCGCTCTCCACATACACAATATTCATTCTCTCTCGTACGCCCAGCGAAACCGATCCCTGCACGGCATTTGAAAAATCATGCATGGCAGGTCTTGCCGATTGACGTACTGTCATGCTTGCCAACAGAGGATAGACAAGCATCAAAATGGCAGGGGCCAGCATATACCGACCAGAGTTCTTGTCGTTGCGCAAATAGCCAAGTTGAACCAACGTATACGTAAACCTAGAAATCGTCGCTTTAGGCATGCCTGTCAGGTTCGACAGCTCTTTATTACTCAAATGCGTATGCTCTGGCGAAAAACACCTCAACAGCCCTATTCCCCTTGCCAACGTGTTGGCAAACTGCCGATCGCCAGAATTATGTTCGTCTTGATTGAATTCAGTCATTAAGCTCTCGCTAGTTCAAACAATGTTTCGCTATGCAGAACATAGTTTGTTATTCATTCCAAAAGAATACAGAATGCGGCTCGGATAGACGAACAGCGTTCTAATTTTACCGAAATTTGACAGCATTAATTTGATTTAACACAAAGAACTGGAGAAAACATGCTCACCAAAGAAGACAATCAACTTTTGACATCTACACAACCCAATAGTGGGATGGGGACATATTTTCGACGTTTTTGGCAACCAATTTTGCTCTCTAAAGAGTTGCCTGAACCTGATTGCGCTCCCAAAAAGATCAAAATTCTAGGTGAGGATCTCCTTGCATTTCGAGATACTGCGGGCTTAGTTGGATTAATTGACCCTGTCTGTCCGCACCGTGGCGCTAGTTTGTATTACGGTAGGAATGAAGAATCGGGCATTCGCTGTGTTTTCCACGGTCTGAAGTTTGACCGTCATGGTAAATGCGTTGATATTCCCATCGCATCCCCGGACACTTGCAAAGAAAAGCTTTCTATCAAATCATATCCAACGCATGAGGCTGGTGGTTATATTTGGGTATATATGGGACCCAAAGAGTTTGTACCTGAATTTCCACAAATGGAATTCACCACTCTACCTAATTCTCATGTCTATGTGTCAAAAAAATGGCAAGACTGCAATTGGGCTCAATGTTTGGAGGGTGCGATTGACACAGCGCATTTTTCGTTCCTACACATGGTTATCGCCAAGGACGAAAAGGAGGCTTTGGCCATGCTACAACATGCGGCCATTGGCGCGCAATCCGAACAGAACTCCCGTATACGCTGGGTGAAAGAAGATTCCATACCAAAATTCGAAATTTTGGAAACAGATGTTGGCTTGACCATTGGTGGTGCACGTAAAGCCGATGGCGATGATTTGTATTGGCGCATTGCGCAATTTATGAATCCGAACCATGCTTTAGTCCCTAGCGCATTTCCAGGTGAAAATTACCATGGGCAGACATTTGTACCTGCCGACGATCATTCATGCTGGATATACACCTACACATGGAATCCAGATCGCCCGCTTACCGATGAGGAAATCGCTCGCTGCAAGATCGGTCATACAGTTCATGCAGAAGTCGACGAAAACTATATTCCGCTTCGCACCAAGCATAACGAGTACATGATCGATCGTGACTTGCAAAAAACCCATAGTTTTACCGGCATAACTGGGGTTTCTGAGCAAGATGCAGCTATACAAGATAGTCAAGGCTCGATTGCAGATCGCAGCCTAGAACATCTCTTTCCAACGGACGTGG
>CBDUEA010000242.1:0-3777 GCA_965365965.1 uncultured Polaromonas sp.
CGCAAAGAGGCAATTCCTTCTGCTAAAACTAGTGTTTAACTCGTTCAAATTCAAACTCAACCCTTCAATTTAGAAGTGACCCCATTGAAAATATCCGCCACAGCCACCTTGGTGGCTTCTGCATCGCGGCGGTGTTGGTATTCAACCAAACCGTCTTTCAAGCTCTTGTCACCAATTGTCACACGATGTGGCACGCCAATCAACTCCCACTCGGCAAACATGATGCCTGGGCGCTCACCTCGGTCGTCCAGCATGACGTCCACCCCGGCTGCGACTAGTTCGGCATACAGCTTTTCGCCCGCGGCTTTGACGTCTGGGCTGCGGTCAGGCCCAACCATACAAATAACGACGGTGAAAGGCGCTATCGCATCGGGCCAGATAATGCCTTTGGCATCGTGGTTTCGCTCAATCGCGGCGCCTGGCAAACGGGTGATGCCAATGCCATAACAACCCATTTCCATGAATTGCGGCTTGCCGTTGTGGTCCAAGAAAGTCGCATTCATGGCTTTGCTGTACTTGGTGCCGAGGTAGAAAACGTGGCCAATTTCGATGCCGCGTTCAATCGCCAAGACACCTTTGCCATCTGGGGAGGCGTCACCCGCGACGACATTACGGATGTCAGCTACAACTTCCGGTGCTGGCAAATCACGCCCCCAGTTCACACCAGTCATGTGGAAATCAGCTTCGTTGGCGCCGCAGACCCAGTCGGTCATCACGGCCACTTCACGGTCAACCACCAATTTGACTGGCAATTTCGTCGCAATCGGCCCGAGGTAACCGGGTTCGCAGCCAAAATGCGCTTCAATTTCAGGTACGGTGGCAAAACGGAAATCGTTTAAACCATCCAACTTGCCCACTTTGACTTCATTCATGGCATGGTCGCCACGCAGCAGCAAGAGCCAGACTTGAGTTTTAGTGACTTCGCCTTTGTCATTTTTGGTGTCGGTTGCCAAAACCAAAGACTTCACCGAGTTTTTCAGTGGTAAGCCAAGGAACTCGGCGACGTCAGCGCAGGTACTCATACCCGGTGTGGCCGTTTTAGCCATGGTTTGCGAACCGGTTTGTCCCGAAGTAACAGGTGCCGCCGCCTCGGCTTTTTCCATATTAGCCGCGTAGTCGCTACCGGTGCTGTAGACAATGGCGTCTTCACCCGTGGCGGCAATCACTTGGAACTCCTCACTCAAATCGCCTCCAATCGCGCCGCTGTCTGCTGCGACGGCACGGTAGGTCAGGCCAAAGCGGTCAAAAATCTTGCGGTAGGCTGCGGCCATGACTTGGTAACTGGCTTTAGCGCTGTCCACGTCACGGTCAAAGCTGTAGGCGTCTTTCATGGTGAATTCACGGCCACGCATCAGGCCAAAACGTGGGCGACGCTCATCGCGGAATTTGGTTTGAATCTGGTAGAAGTTTTTAGGCAATTGCTTGTAACTTTTAATCTCTTGACGCGCTAAGTCCGTCACCACTTCTTCGCTGGTGGGTTGCACGATGTAGTCGCGCTGATGGCGGTCTTTGATACGCAGCAACTCATCGCCCATTGCTTCAAAACGACCAGTTTCTTGCCAGTATTCAGCCGGTTGAATCACCGGCATGGAGACTTCAACGGCACCCGCACGGTTCATTTCCTCGCGCACGATGGCCTCCACTTTGCGAATCACACGTAGCCCCATGGGCATGTAGGTGTAAATGCCAGCACCCAGTTTTTTGATCATGCCTGCGCGCATCATCAACTGGTGGCTCACGATTTCAGCATCAGCTGGGGCTTCTTTGAAGGTGGAGATAAAGAATTGGGAGGCTTTCATGGGGCAGGTAATCTAAAAGTTGTGTGCTTTAAGCAATGACGAGGATTGAACGGGGTTTCTAGTGCTCTATTGACGATATTAACTGACTAATTTAACTTAAAAAGAGACCAACACGCTTGCGACAGCCTAGGCTCTGTGCATAATGGACTCAATATATAAATTTAGGGTTTGATTATGCTTGACCGCGAAGGCTTTAGGCCCAACGTCGGCATCATCTTGCTCAACCAGAAAAATCAGGTATTTTGGGGCAAACGCATTCGAACCCACTCTTGGCAGTTTCCGCAAGGTGGCATTGATCGGGGAGAAACCCCTGAGCAAGCCATGTTTCGTGAATTGCATGAAGAAGTAGGTCTTCATCCGGAACATGTGCGTATTGTTGCCCGAACCCGAGACTGGTTGCGCTACGAGGTGCCAGATAGATTCATTCGACGCGATGCGCGTGGCTTTTACAAAGGCCAAAAGCAAATTTGGTATTTATTGCAGCTGGTTGGTCACGACTGGGATTTGAACCTGCGCGCAACCGATCATCCTGAGTTTGACGCTTGGCGGTGGAACCAGTTTTGGGTTCCGCTAGATGTGGTTGTGGAGTTCAAACGCGGCGTTTACGAAATGGCGCTGACTGAGCTTTCCCGCTATCTGCCTAGAAATGAGCATCGCCATGAAGCACGGCCACGTCATTTGCGCGGTACTATGCACCATTATGAGCAAGACCACACCAGTGGTGGACAGGAAGTTCGTCCACCCATGCGTGGAGCGGGTTTAGAGTTACCACCTGGTGGGAGTTATGAACCTGACCCAGAAACCAGCTATGGCACTGCTATGCAGGAGGCTACTGTGCAAGAAGCAGATTTGCCTGAACCTGCTCTGCCCGACCCGACTCGGGCTGATTCACGCTCGAATCGCTAACATCGTCCTCTTGCTTGAGCTCAGAATCTCGTTATGCAAACATTTTTAACATCTATTCGAGCCATGTCCGTGGTGACTTTGTCTTTATTGACCAGTGTTGCTTGCTATGCGCAACTGGTAAGCACAGACCCTGATTGGAAAGAAGCTGAGGTACCGCCCCCGCCAGCTTTTAATGCCGCGACGCTGACACGATTGGTACCCTTTGTGGTCTCAGTTGATTCGGAGCTGCGTTGGGCGGTAGACCCTGCCTCCATCAAAATCAGTGAAGACAGTTTGATTCGCTATGTGGTCGTTGCGCGTAGTACGAGCGGCACTGTCAGCGCTTTCTATGAAAGTATCAATTGCGGCAAGGCAGAATTCAAAACGTATGCTCGCTACAACACCCATAGTGGCTGGTTGGCAGTAGAAAATCCAGAGTGGCGCTCGCTGCGGGATAAATTGCCTTCAAAACACGCTTTGATTCTTGCTAAACAAGTCGCTTGCGTGGGAAATGCAGCAGTCAACAGTGCCGATGAATTGGTGCGGGCACTTAAAAATCCACAACCTTAGCAGAATGTGCGGAGATTCAGTCGTTTTGATTTGAACTGAGTTTGAACTCAATCCGATTCAACACCAAATTATCGCGGTGGATCATTTCAGGCTCGGCGGCGTAACCGAGCACTTTTTCAAACTCCGTTGAAACTTTGCGACAAATCAAACGTGCTTCAGTGCTGGCATAGTTCGCGAGGCCACGCGCCACTTCTTGACCCTTTAAATCGCGAATAGCAATCACATCCCCGCGTGAAAAATCACCCTCTACGGCAGTCATACCAATCGGCAACAGACTGGTGCCAACCTTTTGTAATTTATTGACTGCACCATCATCCACTGTGACTGAACCACGCAACTGCAAGTGGTCCATCATCCATTGTTTGCGTGCTTGGTTTTTCTGAGTTTGTGCGACCAACAGCGTACCAATTGACTCGCCTTTGGACAGACGAACCAATACGTCTGGCTCACCGCCCCATGCAATGACGGTAGAAGCTCCAGAACCAGCAGCACGCTTGGCAGCCAAAATTTTGGTAATCATGCC
>CBDUEA010000243.1:0-3754 GCA_965365965.1 uncultured Polaromonas sp.
CTCCAGATAGATTTAGGTCAATTGGACATGATAAAACAAGCTAGGTTCAGCGAAAGCCCCCAAAACCAGCGACAATTTAAGATATTTCCGATTTTCTCTCAAGGACAAACTCATGGCACGCATGGTCAAATGTATTAAATTAGGTGTTGAAGCTGAAGGTCTCGACTTTCCACCCTACCCCGGCGACTTGGGGAAACGGCTGTGGGAAGGGGTGAGCAAACAAGCTTGGGCTGACTGGATGACCCACCAAACCATGTTGGTGAACGAGAACCGACTCAATTTGGGCGATCTGCGCGCGCGTCAATACTTGGCGCGTCAAATGGAAGCGCACTTCTTCGGTAGCGGTGCAGATGCAGCGCAAGGCTACGTTCCTCCGAAAGCTTAAATCTTCAAAATCTGTGCGTCTTGCCAGCTACATTGTCTAAAAACCAGTTAGAGCGCCTTGCGAGCTGGGCTCAAGCTGAACAGTGGCGTGTTTTAGACACCAATTTCGGTTCTGGACAGGGGTTTCTTAAGCTTTGGGAAACTTGGCAGCAAGACCCACAGCGACCCCCTTTGCTGCATGTGGTTGCAGTAAGCGCGCAGGTACCGGATGACGCACAGCTACCCCAAGCATTGATAAGGCTTTCAGGCCATATTCAGCTTGGATTCAACCGATTTTCTTTCTCAAAAGGTCAAGTTCTACTGACGCTGTGCATTGGCTCGCTCGACCACATGCTCAGCGAACAGCAGTTTGAGGCAGACATCGTCCTTTTGAAAGCGTCCTCACTACCGTCGACTCCAACTTCCATTTCTGCTTGGACGCCCCATACCGCCAAATTACTGTCACGCTGCTGCCGACGTGGAACGATTTTTATCCCGCCGATAGATTTATCAAACGACCAGCAAGCTTCTTTCCAAACCACGTTCCAAGCGGCAGGCTTCAAATTTAGTGAGGAAACGGCTCAGTTTGACCCACCGTGGACTGTGAAGCGGCGTTTCGTCACGGTGACCAGAACCAGAAGAACAACAGCAACTTCGCGCTGCGTTGTTATTGGTTCGGGCTTAGCGGGCGCTTGCACAGCTGCAAGCCTGGCTCGTCGCGGTTGGCAGGTGCAAGTACTGGATGCAGCCCCGACGCCGGCTAGCGGTGCTTCTGGCTTGCCGGCTGGGCTGTATGCACCCTACCTGTCGGCGGACAACAGCATGCTGGCACGTCTGACCTTGAGCGGCGTCAACTTGACCGCGCAACTAGCCAAAGATCTGCTGAATATCGACTCCGACTGGCAACCTAGCGGAGTCATGCAGCTTGCGGACGACGCATCTTCGCATTGGCATGAACACGCAGGTTGGATCAACCCTTCACGCTTGGTCACAGCTTGTTTGGCTCAAACCGGGGTCACTTGGCAAGGTCAATGTCGCGTTGCAAGGATTGAAAAAGTCAATGATGCTTGGACCATGTGGAACGATCAAGGCCAGCGCTTAGCCGAAGCAGACTTGCTCATCATCGCCGCTGCACATGCCAGCGCAGCATTGTTGGAAGCTTCAGGCATAAGCCTAAGATGGCCCCTTCAAACATTGCGCGGACAAGTTACTTATAACAAAATAAATAGCAAACTATTAAATGAATACGCCGGATACAGCCATAATTACCCTGTAAATGGCCATGGCAGCTTTATTCCACAGGTGCCAACGGAAGCTGGTGACATCTGGGTGACCGGTGCGACGTATGAGCGAGACAACATCAGCCTGACGCCGACGGTAACCGACCAAGTTACTAATTTTGAAAAGCTACAAACTTTGCTGCCACAAATGGCTGAACAACTGAAACCTGAATTTGTAAGCGGCCAAGTGCACAATTGGGTGGGTATCCGCTGTACAACACCAGACCGATTGCCTCTTGTTGGCGAGTTGGCAGCCGGTTTGTGGGTGTGCACCGCCCTCGCCTCCCGTGGCTTAACGCTCGCTCCGCTGTGCGCTGAATTGCTGGCGGCACAGTTGCATGGTGAACCGTTACCGCTAGATAAACGCCAAACTCGGGCTTTGGGCATTGCCCGACTAGACCGCTTAAAACAACTGGAATCAACAACATGACGACCCTAGCAACCCAAACCCCTTATGAACGCTTAGGCGGCGAAGCTGGCGTGCGCCAGCTGGTTAGTCGTTTTTATGAACTGATGGACGAACTGCCAGAAGCATGGACTGTCCGCAAGCTGCACCCTGAAAGCTTAGCGGGCAGCAACGAAAACTTATTTGAGTATTTATCGGGCTGGTTTGGTGGCCCCCAAACTTATACCGAGAAAAAAGGCCACCCACGCATGCGTATGCGACATGCTCCTTATGCGGTCACGCCAACCGCCAAGGACGAGTGGATGATGTGCATGACGCAAGCTGTGACCGAGCAAGTGACAGACATTTCTCTCAAAGAACACCTCTTAAACTCATTTCAACAACTGGCTGATCATATGGTCAACACCGCTTAAAGTTTGCATTCACTCTTGACATGCATCAATCTAAAACTAAGCCTTTAACCATAAACTCGAGCAACTCCATGCCAAATCCGCCGCCACTACCTGCGATTCCCAGCGTTCGCACCATCACGTTGATGCAGCCTTTGCAATGGTTGGCACTGGCATGGCGCGACATATCGTATTGCGGCTGGATAAGTTTTGCCCACGGTTTGGTTTTGGCCATCTTTGGTGGAATTATTATGGTCATTGCACGTGACCGTTTTTGGCTCTTAGCAGGTGCATTTTCTGGTTTTTTAGTTGTCGCACCCGTCTTGGCCACCAGCCTTTATGCTCTCAGTCGTGCTGTAGAGCGCGGCGAACAAGCAAATGCAGCTTTGGTCGTCAAAACATGGCTCAGCTGGCAAAAAAGTCATCTTAATAAATGGGGTAACGACTATTGGTGCCTTGTCCAATTTGGCGCTTTATTGGCGCTTGCAGGCACAGGCTGGGTCATCACCTCGGCTGCTTTCATCACGCTTTGGGCGCCAGCTCCTGTGAAAACGCCACTCGATTTCATTCAGCATGTCATGCTGGCCAAAGACAGCTTTGTTTTTGAAATATGGCTCGCCTTGGGTGGTTTGTTGGTCGCACCCATGTTTGCCTCTTCGGTTGTTTCCATTCCTTTGCTGCTGGACCGACGCGTCACTTTGATGCAAGCGGTATTAACCAGCTGGCGTACTGTATTGGCTAACCCGCTGCCCATGGCTTTTTGGGCCGCTTTGATCATGGGCTTCACCCTGCTGGGCTTGGCTTCCGCTTTGCTGGGCTTGATTGCCATCGTCCCCATGCTGGGGCATGCAAGTTGGCATGCTTATCGTGATCTGGTTGATGTCTCGAATTTACCTGAACGCGAAGAATCAAACACATTGACAAGGGAAGCTCTCTGATGTTCGGCTATACCGAATCCCAAATCGCCAGCTTTGGCATGACTTTCGGCGTTGGTGCCTTCATGCTGTACATGCTGTTCATCATTGGTCAGTTGGCTTGGGAGTCCAAGGCCGGCAAATTTGGCGCTTTTGTAATTTTTCTAGGCTTGGGTTTTGGCATGGTTGGTTTTGTCGCCAAGTACTTGATCCAGTGGTTCATGGGCATCAAGTAGCTGGCGGCAAACTCTTTCAGCTAGCCTTCGTTGACTGGCAAATAAATGCGCCCACGCATCGCGTCTTCGCCCACGTCGCGGATGATGTTGGTCAGCTGGAACGCCAGGCCTAGCTTGTGCGCGTAGGCGGTGGTGGCGTCGTCGGTCTGGCCAAAAATGCGCGCCG
>CBDUEA010000244.1:0-3730 GCA_965365965.1 uncultured Polaromonas sp.
GCGTCATGCACTGGGTGTGATTCGGATGCTGATTGAAAAAGACTTGCCGTTGCGCGTGGATCAATTGACGCAAGCGGCTACAGCGGAGTTCAAAGCCGTGGCAGATTTTGATGCGAGCAAAGTGGTCGCAGAGTTGCCCAACTTTATTTACGACCGGTTGGCCGGTAGCTTGCGCGAGCAAGGCTACAGCGCGCAGGAGGTTGATGCCGTGATGTCGCAGCGCCCTAAGTTGCTGGGCGATGTGCCCAAACGCCTCGCCGCCGTGCGCGCCTTTACCGCCTTGCCCGAAGCCGCCGCCCTCGCCGCGGCCAACAAGCGCATCAGCAACATCTTGAAAAAAGCGCAAGACGTACAAGCCGTCGATCCACACGTCAGTGCCGTGTTGCTCAAAGAACCGGCAGAAATAGCTCTGTTTGCCGCGATGAACGAATTTGCACCCGTTGCTCAAGCACAGTTTGCTGCCGGGGACTACACCGCGTCTTTACAAACCCTTGCTGCGTTGCGCGCGCCGGTCGATGCCTTTTTTGATGGTGTGATGGTCAATGCCGAAGAGATTGACCTGCGCTTGAATCGCCAAGGCTTGCTCAAGAGTTTGCACGAGGCTATGAACCAAGTGGCGGACTTGTCTAAACTGGCAAGCTGAACAGAGTATGGTTATGAAACTCGTCATCCTCGACCGCGACGGCACCATCAACGTTGAAAGTGCTGATTTCATCAAGACCCCCGAAGAGTGGGTGCCCTTACCCGGCGCGTTGGAGGCGATTGCCAAGCTCAACCACGCGGGTTGGCACACGGTGATTGCCAGCAACCAGTCGGGCTTGGGTCGTGGTTTGTTTGATGTGGCGGCGCTGAACGCGATGCACGCCAAAATGCATAAGCTGCTGAGCGCAGTCGGTGGGCGCATGGACGCGGTGTTTTACTGCCCCCACACGCCAGAAGACAACTGCGCTTGCCGCAAACCGCTGCCCGGTTTGTACCAGCAAATCATTGAACGTACAGGCGTGGAAGCACAAGCCATTATCAGCGTGGGTGACAGCCTGCGCGACATGCAAGCCGCCGCTGCTGCCGGCTGTGAGCCTCATTTGGTGTTAACGGGCAATGCCGCACATTTGCGTGACCAGCCGCTACCCGAGACCTTCCCTGCCCATACGGTGGTGCATCAAGACCTGTGTGCCTTTGCGGATTTTGTGATTGCACGTGCGAAAGAGCAAGAAAAAGCGCAAGCCTTGGCGCAAGAGCTGATGAAGAGCATCGCTCGCGAGAAGAAAACGACTTAGAGCGACTTGGCAGATGACTGAACGGACGCTATAACTGACGGCATGAAAGAAACGATGAACAGAGCGATTAATTTTTTACGTGCGGTGCTGCATACCGCGTTTCTGGTGATCACCGTGATTCCTTGGGCCATCACGGCGGTCGTGCTGCGCCCCTTCGTTGACCAAAAAATTGTGTATGCGGTGTGTGTGAACTGGCTGCGCTTGTCAGTGCGCAGTGCAGGCGTGATTTTGGGCGTTCGTAACCGCGTGTCGGGCTGGGAGAATTTGCCGACGGGCGAGCGCGATGCCGTGGTGTTGTTGGTGAAGCACCAGTCGTTGTGGGAGACTTTCTCCATGATTTCTCTCATGCCTCGTCCTTTGGCCTATGTGTTTAAAAAAGAGCTGTTAAGCATTCCTTTTTTTGGTTGGGCCATTGGCAGCATGGACATGATTCATATTGACCGTAAAGATGGCGCGAAAGCTTTTAACAAGGTCGTGGAACAAGGCAAACGTTTGCTCGACAAAGGCACGTGGGTGATCATGTTTCCAGAAGGCACACGCATTGCGCGTGGTCAAAAAGGCGTTTACAAAAGCGGTGGTACGCGTTTGGCGATTGAAACCGGCGTGCCGGTGGTGCCCGTAGCGGTCAGTTCTGCCAAATGCTGGCCGCGTAAAGCGTTCATTAAAACGCCGGGCATAGTGGATATTTCTATTGGCAAACCCATCTCCAGCGCAGGCCGTGAGCCAGCAGAGTTGATGCGTGAAGTTGAAGCCTGGATCGAAGCCGAAATGCGTCGCTTGGACCCAGAAGCTTACCGATAGCCTAACGATAAAGGGGTCTACAGCGAATGTCTATGCATCGCTTGCTACAGTTCACTTTGGATTTGTTTGATGTTGCGCCGGTTTACGAGTTGCCGAAAAAGCCGCGCGCCAAGCGGGTGGTCAAGCCCACTGTTCAGCCCCATGCTCAACCTGCCTTTCAGCCAACCAACTTGCCTGTTATTCAAGCAGATCGTCCGGCACCTGCAGCGCCAGCGGCGGTCGTTTTTTCACGCCATCCCTTAGCCAGCCAACAAAGCCGTTTGAATGGGCATTGGGTGGATTACGAGTTGCAGCGCAGCCGTCGTCGTACCATGACCTTCAGTGTCAGCACGGACGGTTTGTCCGTGCGCGCACCCTTTGGCATGCCCCAGCACAGCATTGAAGCTGCCGTGCAAGAAAAAGCACGCTGGATTGTGACCAAACTGGCCGGCATGCAGCAGCGGGTGGTGAAGATGGAGGCTTTGCGCATCACCTGGCAGGACGGGGTGCGGCTGGATTACATGGGGCAGCAATTGCAGGTCAATTTGGGCGGCGTAGGTCGTCAAGCGCAACTGCTGGCACCGGTGTCGGCACCGGGTGCAGAAGGGGATGTTTGGCAATTGACCTTGCCTTTGCCCGCCACGGCGACAGTCGCACAAATGCGCAACACCACCCAAGCGTGGTTGAAGCAGCAAGCGCTGCAGCACTACACGGCACGGATGCATCATTTTGCTGGTCGACTGGGCGTGAAGTGGCAAAAACTAGCCCTCAGCGGCGCAGCAACGCGCTGGGGCAGCGCCAAAGCGGATGGGTCGATTCGTCTGCATTGGCGCTTGATTCAGTTCACGCCCGCGATGATTGACTACGTCGTGGCGCATGAGCTGAGCCACTTGCGTGAGTTGAACCACAGCCCCCGCTTTTGGGCGACCTTGGCCAGCGTGTTGCCCGACTACGAAGTGCCGCAGCGCCAGCTCAAGGCCATCACGCTACCGCCTTGGGAATAATGGGCTTGTAACTTTATTTTGTTGCTTTAAAGCGCCGCTGCAATCGCACGACCTACGTCTTGCGTGCTGGCCTTGCCACCTAAATCGGGGGTTCGCGGCACATCGCTGCCCGCTGCCAGGACTTTTTCAATCGCGGCTAAGACACCATCGTGCGCTTCTTTGTAGCCCAAAAATTCCAGCATCATCGCACCGCACCAGATTTGACCAATCGGATTGGCGATGTTGCGGCCCGCGATGTCCGGTGCTGAGCCATGCACAGGTTCGAACAGCGAGGGAAACTTGCGCTCGGGGTTCAGGTTGGCGCTGGGCGCGATACCGATGGTGCCGGTGCAGGCCGGGCCGAGGTCGCTCAGAATGTCACCGAACAAATTGCTAGCCACCACCACATCAAAAAATTCGGGGCGTTGTACAAAATGTGCCGTCAAAATATCAATGTGAAACTTGTCCAAGTTGATGCTGGGGTAGTTCTTGGCCATTTCAAGCACGCGTTCGTCCCAGTACGGCATGGAGATGGAAATACCATTAGACTTGGTCGCGCTGGTCAAATGCTTTTTGGGACGGGTTTGCGCCAGTTCAAAGGCAAACTTCAGCACGCGGTCCACACCAATGCGGGTGAAAATGGCGTCTTGCACGACAAACTCGCGGTCGGTGCCGGGGAAAGCCTTGCCA
>CBDUEA010000245.1:0-3708 GCA_965365965.1 uncultured Polaromonas sp.
AGCTCCCCACAAAATGCTCAAACCGTTGATGGTGTGGTTAATCAGCGTAAACGCTGGGCCCTGCAGAATTTCAGGAGGCCGGAACTCTAGTGCAATGCGACCCCAGATCAATTGCACCAATTCCAGAATCACATAAGACAAACCGAAGGTAATTAACAATTCCGCGACATGCCCGAACTTGTGAACGCGGCGCAGTGCAAGACGTTCAAACAATGCGCCAAGACCACCAACGAGCAGCGGCGCAATAATCAGCGCTGGCCAAAAGCCCACTATCTGCGACACCGTGTAGCCCACATAGGCACCCAACATATAGAAACTGGCATGCGCAAAATTCAGGACACCCATCATGCTGAAGATCAAGGTGAGTCCTGAACTGAGCATGAACAACAACAAGCCGTAGCTCAACCCGTTGAGCATCGAAATGATGAAAAACTCCATGTCTAAACCTCTTCTAATAAAAAGAGCCCGAACCGGTGAACGCGTTCGGGCTTCTGAAAACCGCGACGGGATTTAGCCGTTAGCCTGGGCGCTTCATCTGGCAGCTGGTTGGCGTGCTGGAGACGTAGTTCGGGTACTCCTTCAGTGGCGCCAGTGTCATGCCTGTATTCTCAGGGCTGTATGGGTATTTTTTGTCAGCCTTTTGCCAAACAGTCATGTACAGCGGTTGCTGGAGCTGGTGGTCCGACTTGCGCATTTCCACTTCACCGTTAAAGCTGCTAACCTTGATGCCCTCCATCGCAGCCGCAACTTTCACAGGATCGGTGGACTTTGCTTTGGCCATGGCAGCGCCCAAGGTTTGGAAGATACGAATAGTTGCGCTGGTGTAGAAGTCATCGTTGTACTTGGCCTTGAACTCATCCTGCCACTTCTGCATTTGACCACCCATGTTGTAGTGGTTGTAGGCAACTTGATAAACGCGACCTGAACCATTCGTACCCAAGGCAGTAGGCGTACCGGTGACCCCTGCGTAGTAGGTAAAGAATTTGCCGTTGTAACCGCCTTCATTGGCAGCCTTGATCAGCAATGACAGGTCAGATCCCCAATTGCCTGTCACCACCGTATCTGCGCCCGAAGCTTTTATCTTGGCGATATAGGGGGCAAAGTCACGCGTCTGAGCCAGCGGGTGCAGGTCCTCGCCTACGATTTGAATATCAGGGCGTTTCCGGGCTAAGGTTTCCTTGGTGAACTTGGCTACTTGCACGCCGTGCGAGTAGTTTTGTCCCAAGATGTAGACTTTTTTGATGTCAGGTTGAGTTGCTATGAAACTAGACATGGCTTCCATCTTCATGGACGTATCTGCATCAAAGCGGAAGTGCCAGTAGCTGCATTTACTGTTAGTCAAGTCTGGATCTACCGCCGCGTCGTTCAAGAAAAGGACTTCTTTACCTGGATTACGCTCGTTGTGCTTGGTAATCGCATCTGACAACGCCAATGCCACCGATGAACCATTGCCTTGAATGATATAGCGTACACCTTGGTCGATGGCCGCTTTAAGCGCGTTCAAACTTTCAGCAGGACTGAGCTTGTTGTCGATAAAGGACATTTCAAACTTCACACCGGCAGGGTTGCCAGCACCGCTGAACTTTTCTGCAAAAAATTCGTAGCCCTTTTTCTGACTGATACCGACTGGACCCAAAAGGCCGGTCAGCGGATCAATGCGAACCATTTTGACGACCTCGCCCTTCTGGGCAAAGACAACACCTGCACAAGCCACCGCAACAGATGCAACAACCAATTTAACTGCGAATCTCATCGTATATTCCAATCAGTAAAGAGTTCAAATGACATAAAACTGAAGGTTAACGCGAATTTCGAGATGACTTGTCAGGGATTGCCCTAGCATCTATCGCCGATGCGACTTGACAATGGCTTAACGCCAACGACCACCCGAGTTATACCAACCGCGTCCTGGTACGTGACCCCAAGAATGGGGTTGCCAAGTGCTGTAACCGACTGGCGGCCGGGACCAGTAACCGGCACGCCATTGATGGCGTCCACCTGACCAAAACCAAGAACCACCCAACCAGACATAACCCACACCAGGCGACACCGTGATCACCTCTTGATACGGTGCAGGTGGCGCAGATTGAACATACTCCACATCATCCACAACACGAGGCTGCACAACAACCCCAGCTTGGTAAGGTCTATACGGATATGGGGCAACAACGCAGCCAGAAAGCACCAAAGCCGCGCCAGCTAAACCACCACACCAAACAATTTTTCGAAAATGTGACATATTCTTTCTCCTAGGACTGTGTAACCATAACCCCAAAAGAGGACGCTGCGTTGACTGAAGGTCTTCTTGAACGTACAAATTAGTGTAAAGATGAGTGTAAAGATGGATGTAAAAATTTGTGTTCCAAACGATGATGCACCTGCTTTGGCGCTTCATTCAGCACGTTTTACGCAGCTCGGTGCTGCGTTTTCAAGCCCTTTGCAAGTGCAACCTTTGCCCACACCGTTTTGGGTTTGTCGCAATGCAGCACTGGCGCGCGAACTGGGTTTGTCAGACGAATGGATGAAAAGTCACGACACACTGCAGCTGCTAACCGGCAACCCTGTTGCCAACATGGCGCCATCAACCGCTAGCGTCTACAGTGGCCACCAGTTTGGGCAATGGGCAGGCCAGCTGGGTGATGGGCGCGCCATGCTGTTAGGCGCACTGACAACGCCAAGCGGTCACGATATTGAACTGCAACTCAAAGGCGCAGGCCGCACCCCCTACTCACGCGGAGGCGATGGCCGCGCTGTACTACGCAGCTCGATTCGTGAATTTTTGTGTTCTGAGGCCATGCACGCCCTTGGCATTCCCACGACACGCGCCCTGTGCATCACCGGCTCAGATGCACCTATTTACCGCGAAGTAACTGAAACTGCTGCAGTTGTCACGCGCACCGCACCCAGTTTTATCCGATTTGGACATTTTGAGCATTTTTCGCACCACAACCTGCACACTGAGCTCAAGCAACTGGCAGATTTTGTGATTGACCACTACTACCCCACGTGCCGCCACAGCACCCGCTTTGCGGGCAACCCCTATGCGGCTCTTTTGCAAGCTGTCAGCGAGCGCACCGCCCAGATGGTTGCCAAGTGGCAAGCCGTTGGCTTTTGCCATGGGGTGATGAACACCGACAACATGAGTATTTTGGGATTGACCCTGGATTACGGTCCCTTCCAGTTTCTAGACGCCTTCATCCCCAGCCACATTTGCAACCACACCGACAGCTTGGGCCGCTATGCTTACAACAAACAGCCGAATGTGGCTTACTGGAACTTGTTTTGTCTAGGCCAAGCCTTATTACCACTGATTGATGACCAAGAGCTGGCGATAGCGGCTCTGGAATCCTACAAAACTGCCTTCCCAGCCGCTTTGGAGCGTGAAATGTGCACCAAATTGGGGATGATTGATGCCGAAGGTTGGGTGCAAGTTCGGCCCGAAAGCCGTGCTTTGATCGAGTCCATCCAAAAGCTTTTAACGCAGGACAAGGTCGATTACACCCATTTCTGGCGCACCTTGAGCCATTTTATCAACGGAGCGTCCATAGACACCATACGAGACCTGTTTATTGATCGCCCTGCGATAGATGCATGGTTACTACAATATTCAGAGCAAAGTAATCAACAAAATAGCCGGCTACAAGCAAATTTAATGCTTAAAACTAACCCAAAGTACGTTTTACGCAATTATTTAGGTGAACAAGCCAT
>CBDUEA010000246.1:0-3698 GCA_965365965.1 uncultured Polaromonas sp.
TGAAGCGGTTACCTCTGGCCGCGTTGCCACGGTGCAAGCCATTGGCGGCACCGGCGGCTTGAAGATTGGTGCTGACTTTTTGAAGAAGTTGAACCCGAACGCCAAAGTCTTGATCAGCGACCCCAGCTGGGAAAACCACCAAGCCCTGTTCACCAACGCTGGCTTCAAGGTAGAAACCTACCGTTATTACGATGCTCAAACACGCGGCTTGAACGTTGACGGCATGTTGGCAGATTTGGCTGCTGCACCTGCAGGCACCATCGCCCTCTTGCACGCTTGCTGCCATAACCCGACGGGTTATGACATCACCCCTGAACAGTGGGACAAAGTCGTCGCCATCTGCAAAACCAACAACTTGGTGCCTTTCTTGGACATGGCCTACCAAGGCTTTGGCTACGGCTTGAAGGAAGACGGCGCTGCTGTCCAGAAGTTTGTTGACGCCGGTTTGACCTTTTTCGTCTCCACCTCTTTCAGCAAAAGCTTCAGCCTGTACGGCGAGCGCGTGGGCGCGTTGAGCGTCTTGTGTACCGACAAAGCCGAAGCCGACCGCGTCTTGAGCCAGCTCAAAATCGCTATCCGCACCAACTACAGCAACCCACCCACACACGGCGGTAGCGTGGTAGCCGCGGTGTTGAACAGCCCAGAGCTGCGTAAACAGTGGGAAGATGAACTCTCAGAAATGCGCGTCCGCATCAAAGCCATGCGCAGCGCTTTCGTTGAAAAACTCAAAGCCGCCGGCGTCAAGCAAGACATGAGCTTCATCACCACCCAAATCGGTATGTTCAGCTATAGCGGTTTGAGCAAAGACCAAATGGTCCGTCTACGCAATGAGTTCGGCGTTTATGGCACAGACACTGGCCGCATGTGTGTGGCGGCTTTAAACAGCAAGAATATTGACTATGTTTGTGCATCAATTGCTAAAGTGATGTAAGCAGTAAAAGCCACCCTAGCGGTGGCTTTTTTATGAAATAAATGGCTTTAGCCAGCGTATTTATTCAATAGTTTGCTATATTATTAATTTTTGTAAATGCATAAAAATTCAATGCGAAAAACGCAAACTATAAGTATTTCTTAGGCGATTTTGATGGCCAGATTATTTAGCAAGCGCCAGATTAATATGCTGATTTTGCGGTATGTGGTACTTTAGATCGAACAAACGACCTCATTTCCCCTCATGTCTCCAAAAGCCAAACCCGCATCAAATCGCCTGCACACTTCATTCGGCAAAGTGCTTGCATTTCTTTGCTTGGTCTACGCGGGCGTCTTGGGGGTAGGACTGCTCACCTTACCATCGCCGGATAAGCAGATTCAGGATCCTTGGTTCACGCTCATGGAGATTTTGATTCTCGCAATTTCGCCTGCGATGGTTGCATTCACGGTATTTCTTCACTCGACTGCAATTTCGGAGAAAGCGCCCTTGGCGCTGATCAGCGTAATTTTTATGAGCATATGCGCTGCGCTCACTTCATCAGTTCATTTTGCGGTTTTAACGCTCAGCCGCCAGCCCGAGATGTTAGCGACGTCATGGGCAGCGCTGGTCTTCTCCTTTACATGGCCGTCCGTGGTCTACGCCTTGGACATTCTTGCGTGGGACGTATTCTTCCCACTTGGAGCCTTGTTCGCTGCATTTGCAGTTTCGGGCAGTGGGCGCAGGCGCTTGGTGCGCCAACTTCTTTACGCGAGTTCTGCTCTTGCCTTCCTTGGGCTGCTGGGCATCCCATTAGCAAACATGAATGTCAGGAACATCAGCATCATTGGGTACGCAGTCCTTTTCCCCATTGCCGCTGTTCTTTACGGAACCAAACTCAAACAGTCTGGCATCAAGAGTGCTGTCTAAGCCGGCTTGCGAGCTACTCCAGTATCCGACTTCATGCCTTCATTTCTTTCTGTATCTTACGTGTGCCGCCGCCATCGGGAGCGAATCACACACGTTTTGGCCTCCCAACCCATCCACCTGCCCACCTACCACATGCTAAATACTGTTCGCCCAGGCTTGCTCTACTTTGTAATGGGAACCGGGTTCCTACTTGGCATGATTCGCGTTCCTTTTCTAGCTCCAAGACTCGGAGAGCGCTGGGCAGAGCTGGCCGAAATGCCAATCATGGCGATTGTGATCTTCTTGTCCGCAGGGTATGTATTGAAGCGCTATCCCGGAGTTCAATCTCATGGGCAGGCCTTGGTTGTTGGACTACTCGCGCTAACTTTGTCGGTGTTCGCCGAACTAGGGCTCGCGGTAGTTCTCCAAGACCAAACCCTCTCCGAATTCATTCGGGGCCGAGATAAGGTTTCGGGTTCCGTCTATGTTGTCTTGCTAGTCTTCTTCGCTCTCATGCCAAGGCTTCGCCTACGCAGCCAAGCATGAGCTCTACTGACGTGCGGCGAGGCGTAACCCTTCGCTCAAGTGAAACGAAAGCGGCCATGCGGCCAACATAGCTGTAGATATTGCTGCCGCCATGAAACAGCACAACATCCAAGCCGACTGGACGGAAGAAAGCCTGACCCTGCACACCCAAACGGTTCTGCAAGGTGCGTTCATTCTGGCCAAAGCCAATGTAAGTGCGCATGTTGCGGTAGACAGCGTGGGTCGTTTGCGCCGCTATGTGGAGCCGCTGTTTAGACAGCAATCAATCCAACATCTATACCGTGATTTCTCATCCTGACCCAGATAGACTTCTTTCAACCCCAAGAACATTCGACCATGACCAACGACCTCTGGCTCAATCTGCCTGTCAAAGACCTTGCCAAAGCAATCCACTTTTATACGCACATTGGCTTTACGGCCCAACCCGGGCCGGGTAACACCGCACATTCGGCCAGTTTTGTGGTTGGCGACAAAAAGGTGGTGTTGATGCTGTTTGCGCAAGACATGTTTACCGGCTTTACCAAAAACCCGCTTGCCGACACCGCCAAAGGGACCGAAGTGTTGCTCTCCATAGGTGCCAGCAGTCGCGATGAAGTGGACGATTACGCCATTCATGCGCGTCAAGCGGGTGGCAGCGTCTATGCTGAACCGGGCGAGTCGAATGGTTTTATGTACGGCTGCGGCATTTGCGACCCTGATGGTCACCGCTGGAACGCGTTATTCATGGACATGAGCTAACTGCCCAAATGATGCGTCTTTGCCAAGCCAAACACAGGTGAACTAAGATAGATCCATGTCCATACCAAACACCCATGTAACCATCAATAGAATCACCACCCAGACTGCTCTGCGCGAACTTTACGAGCCGGTTAACGCGCGTGCAGCGTTCAAGGAACTGCCACAACTGGACGTGCATGCCAAGCGGTTCATCAGTTTGTCTCCCTTTGTGGTGTTGTCCAGCCACGGCACGGATGGGCGTGGCGACACGTCACCGCGTGGGGGCGAAGCTGGATTTGTGAAAGTGGTGGACAGTAACACACTGCTGATTGCTGATTCACCGGGTAACAACCGCTTAGATTCCCTTGAGAACATCATCGCCACCGGACAAGTCGGGTTGCTGTTCATGGTTCCGGGTGTGGATGAAACGCTGCGCGTTAATGGCACGGCGGTGTTGTCGACAGATGAAGATGAGCTAAAAATGTGCGAAGACAGCCGCCGCATCCCCAAACTGGTGATTCGGGTGAGCGTACATGCCAGCTATCTGCACTGTGCTAAATCGTTGATGCGCTCAGATCTGTGGAATCCAGATAAACATATTGACCGCAACCAATTACCA
>CBDUEA010000247.1:0-3697 GCA_965365965.1 uncultured Polaromonas sp.
TGCTGCGCCAAAGCATCGTTGGCACCTTGCTTCATGGTCGGCTCCGTGCGCTTGACGTGCATGCCATCACGGTTAGCCAAACTCACCGCCACTTTGGTGGCACCCACATCCACACAGGCTTTCAGGCCGGTTAAACCTGCAAAAGCGACGGTGGTGGCAGAAAGCGCATAAAGAGAAGCAGGGGTAGACATCACTTCAGCCATTTAAAAAGTAAGTTCGCGGCAATAAAGGCCATGGTGAAAAGTAACAAAACCATGGTGACCGGAATGCGCACAATGCGACCCCTGACGGAAAAAGACCATTCGCTTTTGAATTTGGTCAAGCCGAGCTTCTCTAGCCACGGCAAGCGTTTAGCAAGCAGCCAACTGGCCACCACCAGCAGCAAAAAAATAACCGTGATCCAGCGGAAAATCATAAGGTCATAAAGTATGCGTGCGGTCACCCGCCGCAAAACCCAGCGCATCCCACGGCTCGCCGGTGCACAGGCCTATCACCTTGAAGAGCTCGCCCATTTCGTGCTCATTGATAAGTTTCAAAGCGTTAGCGCGGTTGGCCATGTCCGCATCTATCAGCGCTTCGTGCAGCGCACAATTGAGCAAAAACCGGCCTTGGCTGGTATAGCCCAAGGTCGACAAACCTTCTTCTTGCGCCGCCAAAGCAATGCCGGTGAAATCGACATGCGCGGTGATGTCCTTCAGCCCGACTTGGCTCAGCGGATCGCCATCCGCCTTGTGGCCTTGGTGGCACATGACCGTGCCCATGTGGCGCTGGGGATGGAAATACTCCATCTCGGGGAAGCCGTAGTCGATAAAAAATGCTGCGCCGCCACCTTTGGCATCTCACAGGCTGTTTTGTAGCTTTTGCGCCAAAGTGCGTGTAAAAGCCTGGGCTTGAGGGTGGATTTCGGTCACATAGTCATGATCTCCCATGATCTCCACGGGCGGGCGCAGCTCGGTCGGGCGGTCTTGCCATTCAAATTGGCTGTTTTGGACAGACACGCCGCGCTCAAACCAAGCACTTTGCTTGCGCGCCAGCAGTTTCACCGGCATGGCATCCAACACTTCATTGCCTACCATCACGCCTTCCAAAGCGTCCGGCAAGTGGCTGACCCAGCGCACCTTGTCGCCAAAGGCCGCCAAAGTTTGCTGTTGGCGTTGGCGCAAGCTGCTGGACAGGTCGACGATGGTGTAACTGGATACGTTCTGCCCCAGTTTGTCTAGCGCGCTGAGCAATTGAGCCGCCAAGGCGCCCGTGCCCGCGCCAAACTCCCAGATCTCAGTGGTTTGCGTTTGCTGCAGCGCTTGAGCGATTTGCCGCGCCAAGGTCTGCCCAAACAGGGGGGTCAGCTCGGGCGCGGTGACAAAATCTCCGCCATCCGCCTGCATCAAACCAAACTTGCGCAAATCGTTGGCGTAGTAGCCCAAGCCCGGCGCGTAGAGGGCAAGTTCCATAAAACGGTCAAACGCCAGCCAGCCGCCAGCCTCATGAATGGCAGATTCGATACGGTTTTGCAGTTCTTGGGCGACGGTTTTGGGTGGCATCGTTAAAATGGAGAATTACAGGCAAATAAGCTGCCTATTGTCTAACAAGTGTCTAGCAAGTTCTCAAGTAAGTTTTCTAGCAAGTTTCTTGCATCCTGAAATGACCCAAATCTCTAAATTGCCCACCGTTCTCGTTACCGGCGCAGCCAAGCGGCTGGGGCGCGAGATCGCCATCACGATGGCCAAAGCGGGTTGGCAGGTGGCTGTGCATTACCGTTCAAGCGCGCAAGATGCTATTGATACTGTAGCTGAATGTGCCATATATTCGCCGGCTAGTGCCAGTTTTAAGTGTGATTTGAGTGATGAAGCTGCCGTCAAGGCACTTTTGCCGCGTGTGGTGGCGCAAATGGGCGCAGTGGATGCCGTGGTCAATAGCGCCGCCATGTTTGAGCACGACAGTGCCGCCACCTTCAGTTACGCCGCCCTGCAAATGCACTTGTTCAGCAACACCGGCGCAGCCATTTTGCTGGCGCAGGCCTTGTATGAGCATGTCAAAAACCGCGCGAAAACTGACGAAACATCGGCTGAACGGGCTGGCACTTTGGGCGTGGTAGTCAATTTATTGGACCAAAAGCTGTGGAACCAGAACCCAGACTTCTTCAGCTACACCCTGAGTAAAGCGGCATTAGAAGCCGCCAACACCATGCTGGCCATGGAGCTGGCACCGTTTGTGCGCGTGGTCGGTGTGGCGCCTGGGCTGACGCTGACCAGCCACATGATGAGCGATGACAAGTTTCAAGCCTTGCACAAAATATCGCCGCTGGGTCGTTCGTCCACGGCGGCCGATGTGTCCAGCGCCGTGCGCTTCGCCATTGAAAACCAATCCATCACCGGCACCACGCTGTTGGTGGATGGCGGACAGCATTTGATGCGTTTTGAGCGCGATTTTTCTATGATGGGTGCCGCATGACAGTTCAATTGAGTAACCAACCCTTCACCCAAGCATCCGTGGGTTTGCAGATTTTGACGCTCACCGGCCTGCGTTTTGACGCGAATTTGGGCATTTTGGAGCATGAAAAGCGCGATCCGCAGCCGATTCAGGTCGACGCCGAGTTGAACCAAGGCTTGCAGCCGCTGTTGCCGAGTGATGACGATATCAACCACGTGCTGGATTACCGCAAGGTGCGGCAAATCATCATCAGCGAGTGCACGGCCGAGCATGTGAACCTGCTGGAGAGCCTGATTGGCAAACTCAGCCATCGCCTGATGCAGCTGCCCGGCGTGCTGGGCGTGCGGGTCAAAATTGCCAAGCTGGCGATTTTTGAGGACTGTGAAGTGGCGATTCGGATTGAAACGGGACAGTGGTGAATTGAATATGTCACAGTCAGCAAATAAGAATTTGAAAGATGTTGGAGAAATTATGAGTGCAGTATGGGTAGATGACGAAGTGACGGCGTATGACAAAAAAGCCGAACGCAAGATTGAGCTGGAGAGCCAGAAGTTGGAAAAACGCCTGTGTCGCAACGTTGGCCAAGCGATTGTCGACTTCAACATGATTGAGGCGGGCGACAAAGTGATGGTCTGCGTCTCGGGTGGCAAAGACAGCTTCACGATGCTGGATATTTTGCTCAAAATGCAGCAACGCGCGCCGATTCATTTCGACATCGTGGCCGTTAATTTGGACCAAAAGCAGCCCGGCTTCCCTGAGCACATCTTGCCGGAATACTTGGCCAAAGTGGGTGTGCCGTACCACATTGAGAACCAAGATACCTATTCCATCGTCAAACGCGTCATCCCTGAAGGCAAAACCATGTGCAGCTTGTGCAGCCGCCTGCGCCGGGGAATTTTGTACCGCGTGGCTGAAGAGCTGGGCGCGACCAAAATCGCTTTGGGCCACCACCGCGACGACATGCTGCAAACCTTCTTTTTGAACATGTTTTTTGGCGGTCGCCTCAAGGGCATGCCGGCCAAGTTGGTCAGCGACAGTGGCAAACACATCGTCATCCGCCCGATGGCGTATGTGAACGAGAAAGACATTGTGCGCTGGTCGGCACAGCAAAAGCACCCCATCATTCCGTGCTCGTTGTGCGGCAGCCAAGAAAACCTGCAGCGCGTACAAGTGGGCAACATGCTGCGCGAGTGGCAAGCCAAGTATCCAGGTCGGATTGAAAACATGTTCAGCGCTTTGCAAAACGTCGTGCCTTCGCACTTGATGG
>CBDUEA010000248.1:0-3685 GCA_965365965.1 uncultured Polaromonas sp.
GTTCGCGGTAACGGCAAAATTGTGCAAGAGTTGGAAGGTGAATTCCGGGGCGCTGGCTGGAACGTCATCAAGCTCTTGTGGGGCAGCGGTTGGGATCCACTCTTGGCGCGCGACAAAGATGGCGCGTTGCGTAAGTTGATGATGGACACCTTGGACGGTGACTACCAAGCCATGAAGGCCAACGACGGCGCCTACGTGCGTAAACACTTCTTCGGCCGTGACCCACGTACCTTAGAGATGGTTGCGCACATGACCGATGATGAAATTTATGACCTGCGCCGTGGCGGACACGACTCTAAAAAGGTCTACGCTGCTTATCACCAAGCTGTTAACCACAAAGGTCAACCAAGCGTCTTGCTGATTAAGACGGTTAAAGGCTTTGGCATGGGCAAATCGGGCGAGGGTAAAAACAACGTCCATCAAACCAAAAAGCTGACGGACGAAGATATCAAAGCCTTCCGCGACCGCTTCAACATTCCTGTCCCAGACAGCCAATTGGCCGATCTACCGTTCTACAAGCCGGCGGATGACACACCAGAAATGCAGTACCTGCATGAGCGCCGTAAAGCCTTGGGTGGTTACTTGCCACATCGCCGAACAAAAGCAGACGAAAAGTTCACGTTGCCTACACTGGAAACTTTCAAATCGGTGATTGAGCCGACTGCCGAAGGTCGTGAAATTTCTACAACCCAAGCCTATGTGCGCTTTTTGACAACGCTCTTGCGTGATAAAGAAATTGGCCCACGTGTGGTGCCTGTCTTGGTAGACGAAGCGCGGACCTTTGGTATGGAAGGCTTGTTCCGTCAAATCGGTATTTACAACCCTGCAGGACAAAACTACACACCGGTCGACAAAGACCAAGTGATGTACTACCGTGAAGACAAAGCGGGTCAAATCTTGCAAGAAGGTATCAATGAAGCGGGCGGCATGAGCAGTTGGATTGCAGCAGCGACCAGCTACAGTACCAATAACCGCATCATGATTCCGTTCTATGTGTATTACTCCATGTTCGGCTTCCAGCGCATTGGCGACTTGGCTTGGGCTGCAGGTGACATGCAAGCACGCGGTTTCTTGTTGGGTGGCACATCTGGCCGTACCACCTTGAACGGCGAAGGCTTGCAGCACGAAGACGGACACAGCCACATCATGGCTGGTACGATTCCAAACTGTGTTAGCTACGACCCGACTTTCGCCCACGAAGTAGGCGTGATCATGCATGATGGTATGAAGCGCATGGTTGAGAAGCAAGAAAACGTGTTCTATTACATTACTTTGCTGAACGAAAACTACGCCATGCCAGGCCTGACGGTCGGTACAGAAGCCGAGATCATCAAAGGCATGTACATGTGCAAACCAGCGACAAAGGCCGAGAAAATTACGGTTCAACTTCTCGGATCAGGCACGATTTTGCGCGAATCAATCGCTGCACAAGAGTTGTTGGAAAAAGACTGGGGCATTGCTGCCAACGTGTGGAGCTGCCCAAGCTTTAATGAGTTGACGCGCGATGGTCAAGATGCTGAGCGCTACAACTTGTTGCACCCAACTGGTGAGCAGCGTGTATCTTTTGTGGGTAAACAACTCGCAGCTCATGCTGGTCCTGTGGTTGCATCTACCGACTATATGAAAGCTTACGCAGAGCAGATTCGTCCGTTCATTCCAAAGGGTCGTACTTACAAAGTATTGGGCACTGATGGTTTTGGTCGCAGCGATTTCCGCTCAAAATTACGCGAGCATTTCGAGATCAACCGTCATTACATCGTCGTCGCAGCTCTCAAAGCGCTCAGCGAAGACGGTACGGTGCCGGCTGCAAAGGTCGCCGAAGCGATCAAAAAATACGCTATCAAAACTGACAAAATTAACCCGCTATATGCCTAAGTAAAGCGCTTAAGTCAGGTGCCTGAATCAGGCACCTGAGCATTTGCTGGCTGTATATAAACATAGAAACTACATAAAAGACATCGGGAGAATAATATGGCATTGGTAGAAATTAAAGTTCCAGATATTGGAGACTTCGCAGAAGTAACGATCATCGAATTGATGGTCAAAGTGGGTGACACCATCAAGGTTGAGCAGTCTCTCATCACGGTGGAGAGTGATAAAGCCTCGATGGAGATTCCTTCTAGCCACGCGGGCGTGGTCAAAGAAATCAAAGTCGCCATGGGTGACAAAGTCAAAGAAGGCTCGTTGGTTTTGATGCTGGAAGTGGCCGGTGAAGCAGCTGCAACACCTTCAGCAGCGCCAGTAGCTGCTGTTGCATCAAGCACGGCTGCACCTGTTGCAGCAGCTGCATCTTCTGCAGTGCCAGTCACTGCTCCTGCAGCTGCAGCAGTCGGTCGTATAGAAGTCAAAGTGCCCGATATAGGTGATTTCAAAGACGTAGCCGTCATTGAAATCCTTGTCAAAGTTGGCGACACCATCAAGGTAGAGCAATCGTTGATGACGGTAGAGTCCGATAAAGCGGCGATGGAAATCCCATCCTCTGCTGCAGGTGTGCTCAAAGAGCTCAAAGTCAAGCTAGGTGATAAAGTCAACATTGGTGACTTGATTGCCATTATGGAAGGCTCAAGTGCAGCTAGTTCAACTTCAGCTTCTCCCGCAGCACCAGCACCAGCAGCAGCCGCTACTGTCGTAGCTGCTGCTGAGGCTCCTGTTGCCGTTGCTGCAGTTGCAACCGTCATGCCGGCTCATGCGCCTACATCCAACACGCAAGGTTTGCCCTACGCGTCACCATCAGTGCGCAAGTTTGCGCGCCAACTGGGCGTTCCTTTGGCTGAGGTCAAAGGTAGCGGCTTAAAAGGTCGTATCACTGAGCATGACGTTCAAGTCTTCACACAATCGGTCATGTCAGGTGCCATCAAAACTTTGGCGGCAGATGCAGCGGCTAAGAAATCTGGATCAACAGGCGCCTCAGAAGGAGGCGGTCTGGGCTTGTTGGCTTGGCCAAAAGTTGACTTTGCCAAGTTCGGTCCTGTTGAACGCAAAGAAATGGGCCGTATCAAGAAGATCAGCGGCGCTAACTTGCACCGCAACTGGGTCATCATTCCACACGTTACCAACCATGACGATGCGGACATCACTGACTTGGAAGCTTTCCGCGTTCAAATGAATAAAGAAAATGAAAAAGCAGGCGTTAAAGTGACCATGTTGGCGTTCTTGATCAAAGCATGCGTTGCTGCGTTGAAGAAATTCCCAGAATTCAATGCCTCACTCGATGGTGACCAAATTGTTTACAAACAATACTTCCACATTGGCTTTGCGGCGGATACGCCCAATGGTCTGATGGTGCCAGTGATCAAAGATGCTGACAAAAAAGGCGTCTTCCAAATTTCCCAAGAAATGGGTGAATTGGCTAAAAAAGCACGTGATGGCAAGCTCGGTCCGGCTGAAATGTCTGGTGGTTGCATCTCCATCAGCTCCTTGGGTGGCATTGGTGGGCGTTATTTCACGCCGATTATCAACGCGCCTGAAGTCGCAATCTTGGGTGTTTGCAAGTCCAGCATTGAACCCGTTTGGGATGGCAAAGCGTTCCAACCACGCTTGATGTTGCCGCTCTCTTTGAGCTGGGATCACCGCGTGATTGATGGCGCAGCAGCCGCTCGATTCAACGCCTATTTGGGGCAAATGTTGGGTGATTTCAGAAGAGCCATGTTATGACCACTGTGGTTGTCGTCGAAAAAGCGGGGAA
>CBDUEA010000249.1:0-3679 GCA_965365965.1 uncultured Polaromonas sp.
GCTCAGCCTTCATTTTGTTCATCAGCGCCAGTGTTTCAGGGTTTAACTTGCCGGTTTCCAGAACAAAGGCAGGGATGCCCACTTGCAAGGTCTTCACCAAGTGCGCAATCACCACATCTTCAGCACCTAGGCTGTTGGCTTGGGTGATACTGCTGACGTAATCAGCCGCTGCTTGTCGCAGCAAAGCACTTGTTTCTGCCAGTTTGGCGTCAAAAGTTGCCGATGCGCGGGCGTTTAAGTCAATTGCGTTCACGCCGCCTCCAACTCTGATTCGCGAGCAAACAACGGGCGCGGCTCAAGCACGTCGCCTTGGTAGAAGGCGCTGTAACGGGCAAACTGACGCTCGGCTGCTGCTGCATCCACACCCTCGGCCAGCACGGCGCTGCTAAAGCCGCTGCGGTGCATGTGCACGAGTTGGTCGATCAGCACATCGCCCGTGGCGCGAATGTCACCCTTAAAGCGGTAACGCCGGCGCAGCAACAACGCTTGGCTATAAGCGCGGCCATCTGTGAATTTTGGGAAGTGCAGTTCGATGCGCTGTACGCCTTCAAGCGCACCGCTGGCGATCAAGGTGGCAAGTTCCATATCGTTGGTAATTGGCAGGCTTGTTTCGTCGCTAGTGGCTGTGTGCAAATTGTTATGTGCAATGATTTTCATAGTCGTCAAGCTTTTATTCGTGTTCGGCCAGAGCTTCCTGCTCGGTCTTGGGACGGCGCGCAGCGTTGGCGGCCTGTTTGAAAGGCTCATGGCCGATGCGGCGCAGCGCATCTATGAAGAACTCGCCCGGCTTGCGCAGCGAGCGGAAGGTGGCGAGCAGCGTCTCGATCACATCGGGTACTTCGGCGGCCGTGAATGACGGGCCAACCACCTTGCCACCAATCGCAGGACCGGAAAGCTGCGAACCATCGGCCCCGCCTAGGGTGATCTGGTACCACTCTTTGCCGTCTTTATCCACGCCCAATATGCCGATGTGGCCACTGTGGTGGTGGCCGCAGGAGTTGATACAGCCGCTCATGTGCAGGTCAATCGGGCCAAGGTCAAACACTTCGTCCAAATCCTGATAGCGCTCGGTGATGGCGGCGGCAATGTGCAGCGAGCGCGCATTGGCGAGCGAGCAAAAGTCGCCGCCCGGGCAGGCAATCATGTCGGTCAACAAACCGATGTTGGGTTGTGCCAGACCGAGCTTGCGCGCAGCTTCGTACAGCGCGGGCAGGTCGCTCTCATGCACCCAAGGCAGCATCAGGTTTTGCTCGTGCGTCACGCGCGCCTCAGCGGCGCTGAACTGCTCGGCCAACTGCGCCAGTGCATCCAGGGTGTCAGCTCCCGCGTCACCTGGTGCAAAGCCCACGCGCTTGAACGACAGGGTGACGGTTTTGAGTCCGGGCAGTTTGTGGCCGCGCACGTTTTGCTGCAGCCAGCGCTGGTACAGCTGGCCTTGCGGACTGACTTGCGTGGGCAGATTGGCTGCTTTGAGTTCAGGCACCACAAAGTGGCTGCTCACGCGCTCCAGTTCTGCCTCGGTGATGGTGTGAGGTGCACCGTCTAAGGTGACGATGTCTTGGTATTCCTTCTCGACCGCGTCGATGAACTTTTGACCCTCGCTCTTGACGAGGATCTTGATGCGTGCCTTCCATTTGTTGTCGCGTCGGCCGTAGCTGTTGTACGTCCTGATCACGGCTTCTATGTAGTTGAGCAACTGGTCCCATGGCAAAAATTCACGCACCACGCTGCCAATGATGGGGGTGCGACCCATGCCGCCACCCACTTGGACGCTAAAACCCACGCTGCCGTCGTCGGCAAGGCGCGCTTGCAGGCCAATGTCGTACCAGCCGATGGCGGCTCGGTCTTCCTCGGCGCCGTTGAAGGCGATTTTGAACTTGCGTGGCAGGTAAGAAAACTCAGGGTGCAGCGAACTCCACTGGCGCGTGATTTCGGCAAACGGCCGCGTATCAACAATGCTGTCTTGGGCAACGCCTTCCCAGGCATCGCAGGTGATGTTGCGGATGTCGTTGCCGCTGGTCTGGATGCCGTGCATGCTCACGCTGGCCAGCAGCTCCATCACCTCAGCCGCGCGGGTGATGGGGATCCAGTTGAACTGCACATTGGTGCGCGTCGTGAAGTGGCCGTAGCCGTATTGCAGCGGTGGTGCAGCCAGCGTTGCACCGGGTTGTGCGTTTTGCAAGGCATCTTGCGTGGTCTGCGCGTGCGCTAGCAACTCGGGTGTTGGCTTGTCGTACTCGCGTGCAATGTGCGCCAGCGTGCGTAATTGCTCGCTGCTCAGCTCGCCATAAGGAACAGCAATACGGGCCATGGGCGCGTAGCGTTGGATGTACCAGCCGTTTTGCAGGCGCAGCGGCAAGAGCTGCTCGTCGGTTAGCTCACCACGCTGCCAGCGTTCCATTTGGTCGCGGAACTGTGCGGCGCGCAATTTGACAAAGTTTTTATCGAATTCAGTGTATTGGTACATGGCGAGAGTGTTCTAGTCAGAAAAAATAAAAATTTACAAAGCGATGAGTTTGGAGCCGGCATAGGCCAGCAACAGCGATAAAACGGAGCGAATCACGCGATCGGGTGTCTTTGTCATCAGGTGCGAGCCAACCCAAATGCCGGGCAAGGAACCTGCCAAGAGCAGCGTCAACAGCGACCAGTCGACTGAACCAATCGAGGCATGACCCAAACCTGCCACCAGCGTCAGCGGCACAGCGTGGGCAATATCGGCCGCCACAATGCGCGGCAGGGGTAGGGCGGGGTAAAGTAACATCAGCACGGTGACCCCAATCGCACCCGCACCCACGGAGGTGAGCGTGACCAGCGCACCAATCACCACCCCAAACAGCACCGGCAAGCTCCAGTGTTTGGGTTTGGTGGCGGTGCGGATGTCAGCCTGCGCCAGCTGGCGGGGTGCAGCTTTGCCCCAAATGGCTTTGTAAAGCGTGGCCGCGGCGGTCAAAAGCAGTGCAAAACCCAACGTCGTGGTCATGATGTGCTGAACTTTAGGGTCCGTCGCGCCTGCATGGCTCAATAGATAGAGTGTGACAAGCGACGCCGGAATGCTGCCCGCCGCCATCAGCAGCACCACCGGCCAGTCAATCATCCGAGCCCGCGCCAACTTGACGGAGCCGCCCAGCTTGGTGAAAGCGGCAAACAACAAGTCTGTACCGATAGCGAGGTGGGGCTTCACCCCGAAGAAAAAAATCAGCAAAGGCGTCATCAACGAGCCGCCGCCCACGCCCGTCAACCCGACGACGAAGCCAACAAAGAAACCCGCAAAGACGAAAGCTAAATCATGCATGGGGGCTAATGTAGAACGAGTTCTATACAACTCAAACTACATTATTATTGGTTTGATATGTTATTTAGTTATATAAAACCTGTAAATCCGTTCGTACTGAGCTTGTCGAAGTGTTTCTAAGGGTTTTTACTGCGTAGCTGGTTTCCTTCCACCCCCTATCGCCACAACCCCTTGAGCATGTGCAACGCACATGCGGGTCATTACCCCACCCACGGGTGCGCAACGGCATGCCGTTGCTTAGCACCCCTCGCTGGGGCGAAAGGGGGAGCTTTCATTTGTTGGAGGGCGGTTAATGCAAGCTTCCAAAGGGAAGCATTGTAGAGAGGGTTGTTACCTCATCCAAACAATACAACGCTCCGCATCCAACCCAGGAACCACCAATTGTTC
>CBDUEA010000250.1:0-3671 GCA_965365965.1 uncultured Polaromonas sp.
AAAGTCATTTTGGATAAATTCAAGCGGCTGGAACCTTTGGTTGCCATTGTCACACGGGGGAGTTTGACGGCGGCCGCCAATGCAGAGGGTGTGGCTCCCGCCATCATGGGTCGACGACTGGATGCATTGGAGGAGCGGCTGGGTGTGAAGCTGTTGGTACGCACCACCCGCAAGCTGAGTTTAACTTTTGAGGGCAGCGCATTTTTAGAAGATGCACAGCGTGTTTTAACCGACATGGCAAACGCAGAAGCCAGTGTTTCTGCGGGTGGTGTGAAAGCGAGTGGCCACTTACGCATTACCGCTCCAGCCGGTTTTGGGCGTCGGCATGTGGCACCACTGGTGCCTAAATTTCATGCGTTGCATAACGAGGTGAGGTTATCACTCAACCTCTCAGACCGCGTGATTGACGTTGCGGGTGAGGGTTTTGACTGCGCCGTTCGGGTCGGCGATATGCCCGACTCCAGCTTGGTGAGCGTGCGCTTGGCAGATAACTGGCGGCTGTGCGTTGCCACGCCAGACTACCTGCGGCGCAAAGGCACACCGCAGCACCCGAGCGATTTGAGCCGCTTTGATTGCCTGACCTTATCCAGTGATGCTTCACAAACACGAGGCTGGGCCTTTCAAATCTCAGACCGTGTCAATGGCAGTGACAGCCAAAACAGTCCAATCTCCGTAACCTATATGCGCCCCGATGGTCCGCTGGATTGCACCGACGGCCAAGTCCTGCACGACTGGTGCTTGGCCGGTTACGGCATTGCTTGGCGCAGCACGTGGGAAGTGGAAGCTGAGATTGCATCGGGCCAGTTGGTGGCGGTCTTAGCAGACTATGCTGCACCACCCAATGGTATTTACGCGGTCTTCGCACAGCGCAAGCACATGCCGCTAAGGGTGCGACTGTGGATTGACTTTTTGAAACACAATTACAGTCAAGCTGGGTTTTGGAAATCCTAAATCAACATACCATCACAGAAACATTGCTTTAACGGCTCTAATCATTCTCATGCGCTCCATCTCCACCATCAACTCTTTGCACGGCAAGCTCGGCTCTTTGGGCACGGGTACGGCGCGCTGGCTGCTGGGTTGGTGGGATATTGTGTTTTTTGGTGCTCAGGCACTGGTGGTGAGCTTGTCGCCTTCCAGTTATAACGCCAAGACAGCACGTGTAGTAGCGCGACACATTTACCAAAGCATCAGCTCAATTTTGCCGTGGTACACGGTGCTGACGGCTTTGATCAGCCTGGTGATGACGCGCATTGTGATCGTGACGGCACTGAGCTATGGATTGTCACAATACGCTTTGGAGATGGTGGTGCGGGTGCTGGTACTGGAGCTGTTACCCATTTCAGCGGCGTTGTTTGTGGCCTTGCGCTATATGGCACCGGTCAGCGCGGACGTTGCCGCGATGCAGCAAGCATCAGAGTTAGCCTCTTGGCGCAACGACCAGAGCGTACTGCGTGACGAACTGATGCCGCGCGTGACTGCAGGCGTGGTGTCGGTGCTGACGCTCACCGCCGTTAGCGCAGTGATAGCGTTATTGATTGCGTACTTGGTGGTGTATGGTCTGTCACCTTGGGGTTTTGATGCTTACACACGCATGGTCGGGCGCGTTTTTGGGCCGGCGATTGCATTGGTTTTCACGGTTAAAACATTGTTGTTTAGCTTTGCTGTCGGGGTCATTCCGATTGCTGCAGGTTTGCTCGGTGAGCCATTGATTGAAGATAAAAAAAACACCGCTTCTGGTCACGCTACGACACCGCATTCTGCGCGCATTGGACTGAGTTTAGCCAGTATGGGCGAGTCAGGCTTGGTGCGGCTGTTTTTGGTGATTTTCATGGTGGAAGCTGCCACCTTGGTGATTAAATACTTTTGAGTGATGGCGATTGAGTAATGATAGACCGTCCGCGATAAGCCTTTATAAATATATAAAACACTCCCTTTATGAATGATTTACCGCCTATGTCGCCAAACGCTTCGCCATCGGTCAAGCCAGTAGCGAATATCGAATTTAAAGCCGTGCTTTTGCTGCTGTTTATGTTGGTCTTGATGTTTAGCACCATTGCTTATGTGCTTTACGCGCGCGGTGCATTTGAGCGTACACAAGAGTTGGTGCTGCTGGCCGATGATTCTGAAGGCGTAGTGGTCGGCATGGACATGACGTTTTCAGGCTTTCCCATTGGCCGCGTGCGCCGTGTGGAGCTGGCAGAGCAAGGCAATGTCCGCATCATCATTGATGTGCCCAGCAAGGACGCCCGCTGGTTGCGCACTTCTAGCGTGTTCACCATGGAGAGCGGCTTGGTCGGAAACACTAAAATTCGCGCCTACAGTGGCGTATTGACCGACCCACCACTAACTGATGGTTCTGAACGCACCTTGTTGCGCGGAGACACGGCAGCTGAAATACCCAAACTGGTGGCGATGGTGAAAGATTTGACGCAAAACTTGGTCAACATGACGGGAGAAAGCTCCAGTTTGAACCAAAGCTTGGCCAATGTGCAAACGGTGACCGAAACACTCAAAGGTCCCAATGGCACGCTCAAGGTGTTACTCGGTAACGATGCCAATGCCAAACAACTCGTCACTGCGCTGACGCAAGTCAACGCTTTGCTGGCTAAAGTAGACGGCTTGGCCGCCAAAACGGACAAGCAGGTCTTTGGCGACAAGGGCTTGATGGTCGACGCGCAAACCATGGTCAAACAAGTCTCGGCAGCCTTAGGCGATGCGCGAGGTAGCTTGCAAAAACTAGATGCGGTTCTGTTAGAAGCCCAAAGCATCGCCAGCAACACCAAAGAGGCGACGACAGATTTGGGTGCTTTGCGCGCAGAGGTTGACAGCTCGCTTCGCAAAGTGGATCAACTGGTGGGTGAAATCAACCGTAAATGGCCATTTGCACGAGACACAGAATTAAAATTGCCATGAATAAGATCGTTTTGAGCCTCATTTTGTCCTTCAGCTTACTCGGCTGTGCCTCTGGCCCTGTGCAACCTGCCTGGGAAGGCAATGCCAAAAACTCTTTGGACGCCAGCGTCTCCAACTATTTAAGCGGTAACACCAAAGCCGAAATGCAAGACTATGCACGCGCTTACAAAGAACTCAGCGCTACGGGTCGTGCCGATTTGCTAGCCCTTGCTGAGTTGACGCGCTGCGCGGCACGCGTCGCGAGTTTGGAGTTCGACAACTGTCCCAAATTCAAACCTTTGGCACAAGATTCGGGACCAGAACAACGCGCGTATGCTGATTATTTGGCGGGGCGTTGGCAGGGCATCAACACAACGTTGCTACCTAAACATCACGCAGCGGTGGTTAATGCGACAAACAACCCTGCTTTGTTACTGCAAATTAAAGACCCGCTATCCCGTTTGGTGGCTGCAGGTGTGATGCTGCAATTCGGTCAACTGACATCTACAAATTTGACGGAAATTGCGGAGATAGCGACGCAAACGTCGTCTAATCAAGCTTGGCGACGTCCTTTGTTAGCTTGGCTTGGCATGCAAGTCAAGCAAGCTGAAAAGACGGGAGATATGAATGCTGCAGCTGGCTTTAAACGCCGCATTGAATTAATCCTCGGTGCTTCTGATTTGAAATCCTGAGTTTGTGGCGTTTAATCAGGTATTCAGATAACTAAAACTGAAATACCCTTCAAAACCAATTGGGATAAGTTGCTTTGATTGCAT
>CBDUEA010000251.1:0-3647 GCA_965365965.1 uncultured Polaromonas sp.
GCCACTGGCAAATTGCCAAATACAGATTGCTTGCGGCCACTACCCAAATGGCAGGCTTGGCAGCTGGCGGCAGCACGCTTCAAACTAGCCCAATCCATGCTCTCCAAATCCGCTGGTAAAGGCATGATTTCAACTGGCGAACTGGCTGGCGGGGATGTTTTGGCGACACTAGGCGCTGTTTTGGGTGCGACAGCAGGCGCTGAAGCTGTTAAAACCGCGTTTTTACCCTCATTATTGGCTGTAGCCGGCTTATTTATTGAATCATTAGCTATTTTATTAATAGCATATTGAATATCTTCACCCATAACCTCAACGGCTGCAGGCTCGTCTGCAAGTGGCAGCCAGACGCGCACGCCCATCTCTTGCAGCATGGCACGTTGGCGGGTGTCGAGTTCTAAAGGCATGCGGCTATTTTAGAGTTTTAAACTCATGACCACGGCATCTTCACAGCCATTTTTATTCGGTCCTTTGGGGTAGTAATCACGCCGCAAATTGACCATTTGGAAGCCTTGCGCTTTGTAAATTTTGAGCGCTCGGGCATTGCTGGCACGTACTTCTAGCCACAATTCTTGCGCATTTTGACCACGTGACCAAACCGCTAATGCGTCCAACATCACCCGCGCCCAGCCTTGTTGCTGGTAGGCTGGGTTCACAGTGATGTTGAGCAAATGCACCTCTTCAAACCCCATCATGGCGACAAAATAGCCCAAAATAGGTGGCTTTTCAGCTGCTGCGGTATTGGCCAAAGTCAACACCTGCATTTGGTAGCCGGTGGTGATGGAGTCAGCAAAATTAGCGCGGCTCCACGGATGGCTGTAGGCAGATTGCTCGACGCGCAGCACCTCGTCCAGCCACAGCGCGGTGAGTGGCTCAAACTGGACTTCTGGCTTCACTGAAGTGAAATTGGGCTTTAAAACGGCATTCATACACGTGAATTGATGGCGTTTTTTAGCGGACTGCGGCTTCCGTCGCCAATTTTATCGCCGTCCGCTCCGCCGTGGTTTGCGCCACTTTGTCACGAATGTAGAGGGGTAGCGCTTGCTCGGCCGCCAAACCCTGCCCCGCAGCCAACATCGCTGGCGCTAGGCGCAGCATGGCGGTGGCGGTGGGCAGGGCTGTGACCTGAACTTGCGGCATATTACCTGCGCTTGTCCATGACTCACCCATTGAATCTAATTTCAACATTTCAGGACGGACCAACGCAACCTCTGACTGCATTTGCCACATGCTGCTTGCCATTTGCCAAGCATAGGTGGCGGTGTAGACCTCGCTCATGCGGGCGTCCAGCATCGCCACCACCTGCGTTGCACCGTGGGTGAAGCGGGCTTCCTCAGCCACAGCAAGCAGCGTGTCGACTGGCAAAACTGTCAGATTGCCAGCGCCAAAAGCCAAACCCTGCGCCACCGAGCAAGCGGTACGCAAGCCGGTGAACGAGCCAGGACCACGACCAAAGACGATGGCGTCTAAATCGATCAAGGCCATGCCCGCTTCTTGCAGCAGCGCCATGATGGCCGGAATCAAGGCCGCCGAGGTGTTGGCGCCGCCTGCGCCGGTGTGCTGCCAAGTCTGCACACCATCGGTGATGGCGATGAACATCGCTTCAGTACTGGCGTCAAAAGCAAGGAGTTTTTGAGCAAGGAGTTTTTGAGTTTTTATCGTCATTTTTTTGTCACTTTTTGCACGCCGAACACGATCCCTAGGGTCACAAAAGCCAAGCCCAGCATCAAGGTCCAAGGCAAAGGCTCACCCAAGAAAAACACCGCCCCCAGCGCTGACAATCCCGGCACTAGGGCCGTCATCATGGTGCTGCGAATCGGGCCAAAATGTTGAATCATCTTGGTGAATGAGATGCCCGAAATCACCACCGAACCCACACCTTGAAAAACCGCTTGAAACAGCAACTCACCCCACGGCGCAGCGCTCAAATGGCTGCTGATGCTGCCAAAACCGATCAGCAAGGCGTAAACCGGCACGTAAGTGACCGAGGTAAAGACGGTGATGGCGATGGTGGCTTTGACCGCATCCAAGGCATTTTTGCGTGCCAACACTGAGTAAAACGCCCACGTGGTGGAGGCAGCTAAGAACAGCAGATCGCCCTTCCACGTCTGGCCACCGTCAAAAGCCTTGAGCAAACTGGCGCCTCCTACCAGCACATCGCCACACAAAATCAAACCTAAACCGATGGCGCGCGCAGGGGTGATGCGGTCTTTGAGCAACCACATCGCCACCAAAGCGGTGCTCAGGGGTAAGGTGCCGGGCAAGAGCACGCTGGCATGGGCAGCAGGCGCAAAGAAGAACCCACTGTAGGCCAACATAGCATAAGCCACCCCACCGATGCCACCGATCAAGGCCGTCAATTTGAACGAATAGGGCGACAAGCCCAGCCAACTTTGACGCTTTGATAAGCGTTGGGACTTAACAATCCACCATCCCCAAGGCAATAAGACCACGGCTGCACCTACATAGCGCAAGAAAACCACGTCAAAAGGCGTCAAACTGCCTTTGACCGAGGCGCGGGCGATGACGATGAAGGACGACCAAATCAAAATCGTCACCACAGCGGCCACAATACCTACGGTTTTGGGTGAAAACTTGGCGTTTGCAAGCTTTTGTGAGGTCGATGAGGCAGATGACATCCCTCTATTATCTAGGCACAGGATAATAGCCCCATGAAATTGAAAATTAGTATGCATTTAACCGTTTGGACGCTTGGTTTGGCCCTTTTCGGTGGTTTAAGCGGTTTGACGACAGCAGCGCACGGAGACGAGCTGCCCGCAGCCGTCAGCCGCGCCTTGGCCAATGCCAAAGTGCCGCAAAGTGCCACTAGTTTTATGGTTCGCAAAATTGATGGGGACGAAGCCCCGCGCTTGAGCCACCGCGCCAACGTGCCGATGAACCCTGCCTCGGTGATGAAGTTGGTCACCACGTTTTCTGCGCTCGACATGTTGGGCCCTGACTTCACCTGGAAAACATCGTTTTACACCGATGGAACCTTGGGCAAAGGCGTGTTGCATGGCGATTTGATCATTCGCGGCGGCGGCGACCCCAAATGGGTGTTGGAACGGATTGAGGCTAATTTCAAAACATTGCAGTTGTTGGGCGTGAAACGCATCACAGGTGATATTATTTTGGATAACAGCGTCTTTGAGCAATCAACCCGTAACACGGCTGATTTTGATGGTGAGCCGCTCAGCCCCTACAACAGCACGCCAGATGGTTTGTTGGTCAACTTCAAAGCGGTTATTTTGAGCTTCACGCCCGACGCGGCGACGCAAACCGTGCAAATCAAAAGCGAACCACCGATTGCTGGCGTCGCCATCGACACCACCGTCCCGATGAGCCAAGCGCCGTGTGGCGATTGGCGCAGCGCCTTGCAGGCAGACTTCTCCAACCCCGACCGGATTCATTTTGCTGGCAGCTACAGCGCCCGCTGTGGCGACAAGGTCTGGCCAGTGGCCTACAGCGACCCTGCCACTTTTGCGGCTCGCGTGGTCAGAGCCATGTACATCGGCTCAGGTGGTGTGCTGGATGGCAAAGTGCGCACAGGTGGTTTGCCAAAAACGGCGGTATTGCTCTGGCATGCGCCCTCACTGCCCTTGTCGCAAATCATTGCGGACGTGAACAAATACAGCAACAACGTGATGGCA
>CBDUEA010000252.1:0-3644 GCA_965365965.1 uncultured Polaromonas sp.
TGGGTGGCTCCTTGATGGCCAGTGAAGCGGTTTTGCAATCTGTATTGCTGCAACGAAGCAAAAACAAAGGTGTTTATTCTGAGGTTGCGTTATCCAGTGCCGCCGCGTATTTAGGCTTGCCGCACACTTGGGGTGTCACCAAGCCGGGCGCGGCAGTAGGTGGCGGACACGCTGGCTACCGCATGTATGCGTGCAAGGATGGTCGTGTTGCTCTAGCTGCTTTAGAACCTCATTTTGCGGCTGCTTTGTGTGCCTTGGTGGGCGTGCCCCTTGAGAGCCTTAAAACCTTGTTTGCGCCGCAAACGCATGAAAGCATAGCGGCTTGGATGCTGACCCAAACATGCAAGCAACTCGATGCCGTGGCCGTAGCCAAGGACATTCCTTTGCACACCTTGCCCAAAGCCGTTTAAAACGTTCGTTGAAACGATATTTAAACGCTACGCCAGCGTGACCTTGGCAAACTTGCGTTTACCTACCTGCAACACGTAAACGCCGGCGCCCAGCTTCAGGCCCTTGTCACTCACGACATTGGAGTCGATGCGCACGCCGCCGCCGTCAATCAAGCGGTTGCCTTCACCACTGGAGGCTGCCAAATTAGCCATCTTCAACAAAGCGCCAATACCAATGGCACTGCCACCCTCACCCAATGTCAGGGTAACTGCGTCAATGTCGTCAGGGATGCCACCTTTGCTGCGGTTGATAAAATCTTGCTCCGCTGCATCAGCCGCCGCGACGGAATGAAAACGAGCCGTGATTTCTTTGGCCAACGCTACCTTGGCGTCTTTGGGGTTGCGACCTGCAGCCACTTCCGCTTGCAATGCTGCAATCTCGCTCAAACTTTTAAAGCTCAACAAGGTGTACCAGCGCCACATCAAGACGTCAGAAATGCTCAACACTTTGGCAAACATGGTGTTGGCGTCCTCTGAAATACCAATGTAATTATTTTTACTTTTGGACATTTTTTCAACGCCATCCAAACCCTCAAGCAACGGCATCGTCAAAATGAATTGCGGCTCTTGACCATATTCGGCTTGCAAATGTCGACCAACCAGTAGGTTGAACTTTTGGTCTGTTCCACCCAATTCCAGGTCGGATTTCAGTGCCACGGAATCGTAACCCTGCATCAACGGGTACAAAAACTCGTGCACGCTGATGGGTGTGCCAGACTTGAAGCGGTCATGAAAGTCATTGCGCTCCATCATCCGCGCCACGGTGTATTTGGCCGCCAACTCAATCATGCCGCGTGAACCTAAGGCGTCACCCCATTCGCTGTTGTAGCGAATTTCGGTTTTTGATGGGTCCAGTACCATAGACGCTTGGCGATAGTAGGTCTGCGCGTTGGCCTCAATCTGCTCCCGGGTCAGGGGCGGGCGGGTGCTGTTGCGACCGGATGGGTCGCCAATCAAGGTGGTGAAGTCACCAATCAAGAAGATAACGGTATGTCCCAAATCCTGCAACTGACGCATTTTATTCAGCACCACGGTATGGCCAATATGAATATCCGGTGCGGTAGGGTCTAGACCCAGTTTGATGCGAAGCGGCGTTTTGCTCGCTTCAGATTTCACCAGTTTTTTAACCCAGTCGCTTTGTGGAATCAATTCTTCGCAGCCGCGCAGCGTAATCGCCAAAGCTTCACGTACGGGGTCTGACAACCCTTCTGGCAGGTCAGATTGTTCTCTATGTGATTGATTCATATGGTAATTTTGTATAAATGGACGGTCGCGTTATACTGTAGGATGTTGCCTACACAGACGGTATTTTATCTTTGTCCCAAGTCTAGCGGCCCTTTATTGATCACTTTCATATAAAGCAGTGCTTATAGCTGTGCACCTTGGGATAGTATTTTCGGAGTTTCATAATTTGTTTAATTGGAATCATGCAAGAGTGACGCTCGCACTGGGAACGCTAGACGCTGCTTTTTCGCGCCTCGTTCTTAGTGTGCACCGTCATCCGAAGCGCTTGGCTACTATCGTGGCCGCTGCATTACTTAGCGTGGGTGGTGGTGCATTTGCATTGGCATCTATAGACGCAGACTCTCCGCCTGTGGTTGTGCGTGAAGTGATTGAAAGCATCCCTTCCTTAGAGCTAAATCAGCCCACTGTGGCGCAACCTATCGCGGCCATGACCCTGTTTCGCTCCACCAACACCCGCAATAACGACACGTCAGACCTCCTGCTCAAGCGTCTTGGCGTGTTTGATGCCGCTGCCGCCAATTACCTGCGCCGTGATGCTCAGGCGCAAAAAGTGTTGTTTGGGCGCTCAGGTCGTGTTGTTACCGCTGAGGCCAGCGCAGGCAATAGTCTGTTGAAATTGACCGTGCGCTGGATTGACAAAGACAATGTGCAGAACTTTCAGCGTTTAGTAATTGAGAAAGATTCCATCGGTTTCACCTCACGTATCGAAACAGCGCCATTGGTCGCCAGTAGCAGTTTGAGCAGCGGCACGGTCGTGTCATCTTTGTTTGCAGCTACCGATGAGGCTCGTATCCCCGATGATGTCGCCGTTCAGATCGCTAATTTGTTTGCTGGTGATATTGATTTCCGGCGTGCTTTGCGCAAGGGTGACCGTTTTAATGTGGTGTATGAATCCTTTTTGGCTGACGATGAACCGCTACGCGCAGGTCGCGTACTGAGCGCTGAGTTTGTCAATGCCGGTAAAACCTACCAAGCCATGTGGTTCCAAGAACCACATGCCAAGGGCCAGTATTACACTTTGGACGGCAACAGCCTGCGCAAAGCATTTCTGACGTCGCCACTTGAGTTCACCCGCGTCTCCAGCGGTTATGGCATGCGCGTGCATCCTATCAGCAACGACAAACGTGCTCACAAAGGCATTGACTACGCCGCCCCTACAGGCACCTCAGTGCGAACGGTCGGAGATGGTGTGGACAATTTTGCGGGCACACAACGCGGTTATGGCAATGTCATTGAGATCAAACACCGCGACAACAAAAGCACGGTGTTTGCACACCTGAGTCGCATTGACGTGCAAAAAGGTCAAAAAGTAGAGCAGGGTGACGTGATCGGTGCCGTCGGTACGACTGGTTTCAGTACAGGCCCACATCTGCATTTTGAATTCCGCGTCGATGGTGAGCATCACGACCCTCTAACCATTGCCAATGAAGGCGGTACATTGCCTGTCTCGGCGGCCGCCAAGCCTGTATTTGACCGTGCGGCAGCGTTAATGAAAGTGCAGCTGCAACAAGCGGCATCTGTCATGCAAGCGAGCGCAGATTAAACAAGCAAGTAAGTTAGCGGTTTTACCGTGTCAGATTTTTATATTGGGTTGATGTCAGGCACTTCTTTGGATGGTGTCGATGGTGTCTTGCTTGATTTTGTAGACACCAAGCTCAAAGTTATTCAGTACGCTTGCGCTCCATTTCCAGCTGAGTTACGTGCTGAGCTGCTTGCGTTAAATACGCAGGGCAACAACGAGTTGCACCGCGCGGCCCTGGCCGCCAATGCATTGGCGCAAATTTATGCCATAGTGGTGAATCAACTGCTTGAGCAATCGAATCTTTCTGCTTTAGACATTCAAGCCGTTGGTGTACACGGACAAACGGTTCGACACCGCCCTGGTGAGTTTGACGACCTTGGTTATACGCTTCAGCTCAACAACCCAGCATTACTGGCAGAGTTGACGAG
>CBDUEA010000253.1:0-3637 GCA_965365965.1 uncultured Polaromonas sp.
TACAAAAAAGGGGGTGATGCGGCGGGGACCACGGTTGACGTATCCCACATGCGTGGCCTCAATGGTCGGCAAACCGCCAATACCTGAGCCAATATTGCAACCAATCCGGGTGGATTCTTCATCACTCAACGCATCGCCCGTAGCGAGGCCTGAGTCGGCTACCGCTTGACAGGCTGCCGCCATGCCCAAATGAATGAAGCGACCCATGTGGCGCGCTTCTTTCTCTGGGATGTAATCTTCAATGTTGAAACCTTTGACCTCGCCTGCAAAGTGCGTCGAGAACGAGCTCGCATCGAAATGGGTGATCTTGTCGATGCCAGACTGGCCAGCCAGAACAGCTGCCCAAGATGCTTCTACGGTGTTGCCCACGGGGCTGACACAACCTAAACCTGTTACGACAACACGACGACGAGACATAAGAAAAAGTGCTCCGAGAAATGGCACAAGTGCCGTGGCAAGTGCCGAGAATGCCTCAGCGTGGGGAGACTAAGCAGTCAGCCTCCCCATCCAGCGTTACGCTTTTGGATGTGCCGTTGCGTAGTCGATGGCGTTTTTTACAGTTGTGATTTTTTCGGCATCTTCGTCCGGAATTTCAATTCCAAACTCGTCCTCTAAGGCCATGACCAACTCAACAGTGTCCAAAGAGTCAGCGCCCAGATCAGCAACGAAGGCCTTCTCTGGAGTAACTTGTGACTCTTCAACGCCGAGTTGCTCAGCAATGATTTTTTTAACGCGTGCTTCGATATCGCTCATGAATTCCCTCTGAGGGTTGTGAAAAAACTTATTTTAACCGCCTTAGAGGCTATCCTCTAAGTCAGCACCAGTTTTACCAAATTTAATGCAAAGCTTCAAATTCGGCAAACCAACCTACTTTACAACAAAACAAGACCTGAATGTTGCCTCCTATTTATGGCAAACCCTAAGCACTAGGACATGTACATGCCGCCATTGACGTGCAACTCTTGTCCCGTGACGTAGGACGCCACGGGCGATGCCAAGTAAGCCACCGCATGTGCAATGTCGGCAGGTTTGCCCAAATGCCCCAAGGGAATCTGGCTGAGGAGCGCTTTTTGTTGCTCTTCTGGCAAGCTGGCGGTCATGTCGGTTTCAATAAAACCTGGCGCCACGCAGTTGACCGTGATGTTGCGGCTACCGAGCTCACGCGCCAAAGCGCGCGTCATGCCAGCCACGCCGGCTTTAGCAGCCGCGTAGTTGGCTTGCCCTGCATTACCCGAGGCGCCAACGACAGAGGTGATGCTGATGATGCGGCCATAACGTTGCTTCATCATGGTGCGCATGACGGCGCGCGACATGCGGAACACGGCTTTCAAGTTGGTGTCCAACACGGCATCCCAATCTTCGTCCTTCAAACGCATGGCCAAGGTGTCACGGGTGATGCCCGCGTTGTTGACCAAGACTTGCAAGCCACCCTGCGTCTTGACGATACTGTCAATCAAAGCCTCAGCCGCCGCAGCGTCGTTGACATTGAGGTTACTACCGCTGCAACCCGGAAAAGCGGCCAAAGCTTGTGAAATTTTGGCTGCGCCCTCGTCTGACGTCGCCGTGCCGATCACCTTGTAACCCTGCTGCGCCAAAGTCAGCGCAATCGCCGCCCCAATGCCGCGTGAAGCGCCCGTCACCAAAGCCACTTGACCTTCAATTTTTTGATCCAACATCTGCAATCTCCTCAAGTTTTGTTATTTTATTGTGCTCGTTTGAATGATTAAGTTCGCCATCAGCCTTGCAACAAGGTCTTCACCTCAGCTAGGCTGGCAGGGTCAAACAAGGCCGCGCCGGTCAATTCAGCGTCAATCCGTTTGACCAAACCTGCCAAAACCTTGCCGGGACCGCATTCGACCAGCGTATTCACACCCCGCGCTTTGATGGCTGCCACGCACTCGACCCAGCGCACGGGACCAAAAGCTTGGCGGAACAACGCGTCTTTGATAGCGGCTTCGCTGCTTGCAACTTTCACATCGATGTTGTTCACCAGCGGAATTTGCGGTGCAGCAAAAGCGACTGATTTCAGCGCTTCTTGCAGCTTTTCAGCAGCAGGACGCATCAATTGCGAATGAAACGGCGCAGAAACGGGCAGGATCAAGGCACGCTTGGCACCCGCTGCTTTCAGCTGCTCGCAAGCTGCATCCACAGCCGCCTTGCTGCCGGAAATCACGGTTTGACCGGGGTCGTTAAAATTTGCTGCCTGCACAGAGCCATTTTGACCTGTAGCCGACGTGATGCTTTCACATATTGCTATGATTTTTGAAACATCTAACCCCAAAATTGCCGCCATGGCACCCTGCCCAACAGGTACGGCATCTTGCATGGCTTGTGCACGCAGACGCACCAAAGGCGCCGCTTGCGTCAAAGTCAGCACACCAGCGGCGACCAGCGCGGAGTATTCACCCAAAGAATGCCCCGCGACCACAGCCGGTGCGAGCCCCGTCTCGGCCATCCACACGCGGTAAGCGGCGACTGCAGCCACCAGCATCACTGGCTGGGTGTTGGTGGTCAAAGCCAGCAGCTCTTTGGGACCATTTTTTATCAAGACCGTGACATCTTCACCCAGCGCATCTGAGGCTTCTTGCAGCGTTTGCGCCACGATAGGGTTGTCGCCCCATGCATCCAACATACCAACAGACTGTGAACCTTGACCTGGAAAGACAAATGCAAAAGATTTCATGAGTATGTAGAGCTTGAATAAAGAGCTAAGAATGAGTTTGAAAACGCTAAAACATCAAAATACAGCATAAATATGGCTATAGCCGGCGTATTTATTGATTAGTTAGCTATAAAATTAATAGTGCAGAACCCCATGTGAAACCACCGCCTACCGCTTCTAAGAGCACCGTTTGGCCGGACTTGACTTGACCAGCACGCACGGCTGTATCCAGTGCTAGGGGGATGGAAGCAGCCGAGGTGTTGCCGTGTTGATCAACCGTGGCAACCACTTTATCCATGGACAATTTGAGCTTTTTTGCCGTGCTGGTCATGATGCGGATGTTGGCTTGGTGCGGCACCAGCCAATCAATGTCGGCTTCCGTTTTACCCGCTTTGGCCAGGGTGGCACGCGCTGTTTCTGCTAATACACCGACGGCGAGTTTGAAGACGGCTTGGCCATCCATGCTCAAAAACGCGGAGCCAGCTACGACACCACTGTTCACGTTGCCAGGAACGCACAAAATATCGGCATATTTACCATCCGCATGCAAATCGGTCGCCAGAATTCCGGGGGTAGATGAGGCTTCTAAAACCACAGCACCTGCACCATCGCCAAACAGCACACAAGTGGTGCGGTCGGTGAAGTCTAGGATGCGCGAAAACGTCTCGGCACCGATGACCAAGGCCTTGTTGGCAGCGCCTGATTGAATCATCGCATCGGCCACCGAAAGCGCATAGACAAAACCCGTACAAACAGCTTGAATATCAAATGCTGCACCACCGGCGATGCCTAATTTATTTTGCAAGATGCAAGCGGTTGATGGAAACACCATGTCTGGTGTCGAGGTGGCCACAATGATGAGATCAATGTCTGTGGCCGCAACACCAGCTGCCTGCAAGGCGTTTTGAGCCGCTTGCAAGGCTAAGTCGCTGGTTTTGGTGCCTTCGTCGGCAAAGTGACGTGCACGGATACCGG
>CBDUEA010000254.1:0-3635 GCA_965365965.1 uncultured Polaromonas sp.
TGTCTTCCCCAACTACGGCGATCCCCTCTTGGTAGAGAGCGGTTTGGTCATCGCCAGCTCCGAGCAAGGCGAGGAAGATAAACGCTACGACCGCTTTCGCGATCGCATGATGTTCCCGATTCGCAATGTCAAAGGCGAGTGCATTGGCTTTGGTGGCCGCGTCTTGGGGGAGGGAACGCCGAAATACCTCAACTCGCCCGAAACCCCGGTTTTCAGCAAAGGACGCGAACTGTACGGCTTGTTTGAAGCACGCTCTGCCTTGCGCGAGCAAGGTTACGTGCTGGTGACGGAAGGCTATATGGACGTGGTGGCTCTGGCGCAGCTGGGCTTCCCGAACGCAGTCGCCACGCTGGGCACCGCTTGCACGAGCGACCATGTACAAAAGCTGTTTCGCTTCACCGATTCTGTTGTTTTCAGCTTTGATGGCGACTCGGCGGGTCGCCGCGCTGCCCGTAAAGCCTTGGATGGCGCGATTCCTTATGCCACAGATATACGCACCGTGAAGTTTTTGTTTCTGCCTGCAGAGCACGACCCCGACAGCTTCATCCGCGAATTTGGCAAAGAAGCCTTTTCCCGCTACGTCTCGGAAGCCTCGCCCTTGAGCCGTTTTTTGATCGATGCCGCCCGCGAAGGCTGCGACTTGAACACCATCGAGGGTCGCTCCCACTTTGCCAGCAACGCCAGCCCGTTGTGGCACCCACTTCCAGAAGGCGCATTGAAACGACAATTGCTGGGTGAAGTGGCTGATTTGGTGCAACTAAGCAGCCGAGAACTATTGGAGGTCTGGCAAAGTGCGGCAGCGGCACGTCAGCCAGCGGTTCGTAGCAAGAAACCCACACCAAACGAAGCTGGACAGGCTGGCGACTCGCAAAATGGTGCGAAGTATGCCAATGGCAACCCTTATAGCCAAGATAGTAACTATAAAAATAATAGCTTCAAAGAAAATAAATACAACGGCTATAGTCAAAAATACGGTAAATTTGACAAAAACAAAGAAGCAACTCCGCCGCGCCTGCTTGGTCGCGGTACGCCTAACTCTCAAGCCGACAACGCGGTGCGGATTTTGCTAGATGACACCAGCTTTTGGGACACTTTGTCGCACGACGACCATGCCATGCTGTGCGAACTGCAAGCACCCTATGGTGATCTGTTTGTCTGGCTTGAGGCGCAATTGCATGAACATGGCGCGATGCCTTGGATTGCCTTGCGCGAAGGACTGAAAGGTCACGCCTTAGAGACTATGGCTGTCAAAACCATGGCCGAGGCGCATTTGCTGCATAAAACTGACCTTGACGAGTCTGAATCTGACACGCAAAAACGCCTCAAAGAAGCACGCCAAGAGTTGCGCGCCCTGCTCAACCGCATGCACATTGAACGGCTCAAAGCACTTGAAAATGAAGCGCTAGAGGCGGCAAAAGATGATCCCACCATGCTGGTGCGCTATAAAGAAATCCAAGAACGGCGGAAAAAACTCGTCGCCTCCTTGCTACCCATTGCCGAAGCTTGAACGGTAATTTGGTATAATCCAATCTATCGACGAGAGCGACAGCAACACCTCCGGATTCGGCCACTTGTGATATGACTCACACCGCGCCATTATCTCCGCAAGGATTGCATTCCAAATGTTCGCCCTCAAATCTCGTCAATGGACAAGTTAAAAACTGTTGTTTGCCGCTTGTTTACAAAATAAATCGTTTTCTCTTGTAGTTTGTTGTGTCCTTTCATAGCGGCACATCGTGTTCACTTGTACGTTGTCAATTTGTTTGTTGCTCATTTATTTTGTCTGTGAGGTTTATTCATGCCTACGAAGAAAATTGCGAAGATGCCAGCCAAGCCCGTCAAGCCAACCGCTTCTGCGAAGCCAAAAGCTGCGCCTAAAGTTGCTCCAGCCAAGTCGTCTACAACCACTGCACAGAAAACGCCTGTTAAAACTATGTCTAAAACTGCGTTAAAAACAGTTGTCAAGCCTCCGTCGAAAGTTAAATCAGTGCCTGCATCTAAAAGTCCCGCTACCCCCGTCTTAAAACGTGCGCCAAAACCAGGCGAGAAAAAAGTTATCGCTGCTGCAGCCACTTCGAAAGAAGTGAAAGAAGCCAAAGAACTCAAAGAAACCAAGGTCGCAAAAGAACCTAAAGTATCAAAAGCAGCGGCGACCGATACAAAAAAACCCGCAGCTAAACCTGCAGCAAAGGGCGCTAAGCGCGGCCCCAAAGCCAAAGAGAAAGCATCATCTTTGGACGATGCTGATATGAGCGACATTGAAGATGACCTGGTTGGTGAGCCTGCAACAGCAGAAGCGACGTCAGAAGTGACGGCAGAGAAGGTCAAACCACTGCGAATGAAGATCAGCAAAGCCAAAGAACGTGCGCTGATCAAAGAGTTTGGCTTGGACGACACCGTCCTGTCTGAAGAAGATCTGGCGATTCGCCGTTTGCGCCTCAAAGCGCTGATCAAACTGGGCAAGACCCGTGGCTATTTGACGCATGGCGAGATTTCTGACCATTTACCCGACAAATTGGTGGATGCAGAAACCTTGACCGTCGTGATCAACATGCTCAAAGACATGGGCGTCTCGGTGTTTGAGCAGACGCCTGACGTTGATGCGATTTTGAACTCCGGAGAAACCGTTGCCTCTGATGAAGAAGCCGAGGAAGCCGCTGAAGCCGCTGTGGCCACCGTGGACAGTGAGTTTGGCCGTACCACCGACCCCGTACGCATGTACATGCGCGAAATGGGCACGGTTGAGCTGCTGACCCGCGAAGGCGAGATTGAAATTGCCAAACGCATTGAAGGTGGTTTGATGCGCATGATGGAAGCCATCAGCGAGAGCCCCGCAACCATTGCTGAAATTTTTGCGATGATGGACGAAATCCGTACCGGCAAGGTCGTGATTTCTACCATTGTGGACGGTTTTGCCAACATCAACGAAGCGGACGATTACGTCGCTGAAGAAGACTTTGACGAATTTGACGAAGCCGACGATGACGATGGCAAAGGTGGCTCCAAAGCACTGACACGCAAATTAGAAGAACTGAAAGTCGAAGCTTTTAGACGCTTTGACTCAATTCGTGAGTTGTTTGAAACAGTTCATAAAATTTATGACAAAGAAGGCTACGGCACACCGTCTTACCTGAAAGCGCAAAAGTCACTCAGCGAAGAGCTGATGACGATTCGTTTCACCGCTAAAACGATTGAAAAACTGTGCGACTTATTGCGCGGTCAAGTTGAAGATGTGCGTAAAAAAGAACGAGAGTTGCGTCGCATCATTGTGGACAAATGCGGTTACCCACAAGCCAGCTTTATTGCTGAGTTCAGCGGACGTGACAAAAATGGCAAACCTGCACCGTCGCATTTGCTGGAGCTGAAATGGATTGAAAACCAAGCTGCATCGGGCAAAACGTGGAGCGTCATCATGGCGCGCAACATCCCGCCCGTACAAGACATTCAGCAAAAATTAGCTGATTTGCAAGCCCGCGTGGTGGTGCCGATTGACCACCTCAAAGACATCAACAAACGCATGAACGAAGGCGAACGTTCGTCGCGTGATGCAAAAAAAGAAATGATTGAAGCCAACTTGCGTTTGGTCATTTCAATTGCTAAAAAATACACCAACCGTGGTTTGCAGTTCTTGGACT
>CBDUEA010000255.1:0-3634 GCA_965365965.1 uncultured Polaromonas sp.
CAGTATGCCTAGTTAGCTATTAATTTTATTTTGAAAAAGCTCGAAAAAAACATCCAAACTATTCTGGAATTTCAACAAATCGAGGGTCAATGTATTCTGGCGCTTGCTCAGACATTTGCTCTGCTTTGATGTGTTTGTAAATGGCTTTGACCAAAGGCTCGCAGCCTTCACGGGTCAGTGCGGAAATTTCAAACACAGGACCTTTGAACTTATAGCGTTTGACAAAATCTGCGACAACCTCAGCACGCTTGTCGCTGTCAATCATGTCCAGCTTGTTGAGGACCAACCAGCGTGGTTTTTTGAACAACCCAGCGTCGTATTTTTTCAGCTCTTTGGCAATCGCCTTAGCCTGCGCTACGGGGTCAACACCCTCATCAAACGGTGCCAAATCGATGATATGCAACAGTAAACGCGTACGCTGCAGGTGACGCAAAAACAAGTGCCCTAAACCAGCACCATCTGATGCGCCTTCAATCAAACCGGGCAAGTCAGCTACTACAAAGCTTTGCTCTGGACCAACGCGTACAACGCCTAAGTTTGGGTGCAAGGTAGTAAAAGGGTAATCCGCAATGCGGGGTCTAGCGTTTGAAATTGCAGTAATGAACGTTGATTTACCAGCATTCGGCATGCCCAACAAACCCACATCAGCCAGCACTTTTAGCTCCAGCTTGAGGCTTTTGCGCTCACCAGGCCAACCGGGTGTCTTTTGGCGTGGGGCACGGTTAATCGCACTTTTAAAACGCAAATTACCAAATCCACCATCACCACCTTTAGCAATGGTAATGACTTCACCAGGCACCAAAAGCTCAAAAAGCACTTCACCCGTTTCTGCGTCCGTAATGATGGTGCCCACAGGCATTTTCAAGACAATGTCATCACCAGCTGCGCCAAACATATCGGAACCCATACCATGCTGACCGCGTTTGGCGTCATGTCGGCGAGAAAACCGAAAATCGACCAGCGTATTTAAATTCTCATCGGCCACAGCAAACACATGGCCGCCCCGGCCTCCATCGCCACCATTTGGACCACCAAACTCCTTGTATTTTTCATGCCGAAACGAGACGCAGCCTGCCCCGCCATCTCCTGCAGAAATGTCAATATAGGCTTCGTCTACAAATTTCATGATGCAATTTTAGTATTTAAATTGAATACGTTTAGGATATGTTTAGAAAGCAAAAAACCCGCCAGCTGCGTGAGTAATTCACGCAGTTAGACGGGCTTTTCTGCAAGAATTATTTAACTCAGGCTACTGGCGTAATATTAACCATGTGCTTGTTCAGCGCACCTTTGATAGCAAACGACACGTGACCGTCTTTAAGTGCAAACAAAGTGTGATCAACGCCGATGCCGACATTGTTGCCAGGGTGAAACTTGGTACCACGCTGACGCACAATGATTGCGCCAGCAGTGATAAGTTCACCACCGAAAGCTTTCACACCGAGCATTTTTGGCTTGGAATCACGTCCGTTTCGCGTAGAGCCGCCGCCTTTTTTCTGTGCCATGACTCTGTATCCTTAAGTAGCAATCGCACCAATTTGCAGTTCAGTGTACTGCTGGCGATGGCCTTGACGTTTTTGATAATGCTTGCGACGGCGCATTTTAAAAATGTGCACTTTATCGTGCAAACCGTGAGCAAGGACCGTAACTGTAACAGTGGCGCCGGATACCAAGGGCGTGCCAACCTTGAGCTCACTGCCGTTACCGACAGCTAACACTTGATCAAACACAATCTCTTGGCCTACATCCGCAGCAATCTGTTCTACTTTAATTTTTTCGCCGACAGCAACACGAAACTGTTTGCCGCCGGTTTTTATGACCGCGTACATAAAGACCTCTTTTTGAAAGTCCTACGGAAGAATTTCCGCAGAGCCTTGGATTATAGCATGGTTTGTAGTCACTAACATAGATTCAAACAGCAAGCTCTCTGACGGATACATTCCTTCTTTTAAGCTCAATTAGGGGCAAGTGCTTTCTATAATAGTGAAACTTTATGGTATCTAAATTTTGACTGCTCACTCAAGTTCCAGTAATGCTGCTCTTTTACTCGTCGCGCCCGATATGGCCAGCGTTGATGAAGTCATTGCACAACGTCTCGCCTCAGATGTCCCCTTGGTTGGTGAAGTATCTCGTTATATTATTTCTGCTGGCGGAAAACGGCTTCGTCCCGCTTTATTGCTTCTGATTTGTGGTGCTCTAGGCTACTCGGGCGTGCAAAGATTCAACTTAGCCGCTGTCGTAGAATTTATACATACTGCTACTTTGTTACATGATGATGTTGTAGACGAGTCACAACTACGTCGCGGATTAGCAACAGCCAACGAATCTTTTGGCAATCCCGCCAGTGTGTTGGTTGGAGATTTTCTTTATTCACGCGCTTTTCAGATGATGGTCGATGCTGGTGACATGCGCATCATGCAAATTTTGTCTGATGCAACCAATATCATCGCAGAAGGCGAAGTCATGCAATTAATGAATATGCATGATCCCTCGTTGGATGAAGCAGGTTATTTGCGCGTCATACGCTCTAAAACAGCCAAGCTTTTCGAAGCCAGCTCACGATTAGGCGCTGTCTTAGCGAGATCTGCGCCAGACATTGAAGAAGCTTGTGCCCAATATGGCCAAGCGTTAGGAACGGCCTTTCAAGTGATTGATGACGTCCTTGATTATGATGGCGATCCTGCCATCATGGGCAAAAGCTTGGGGGACGATCTGCGAGAAGGTAAAGCGACTCTGCCACTTATCGTTGCAATGCAACGCGGAAGCAATGCACAACGAGAAGTTATTCAAAATGCTATAGAGACAGGTAATTTAGCTGGCCTCGATGAGATCTTGCAGGTTGTGCGCGAAACAGGCGCCCTAGATGCATCTAGAGAAGCAGCCGCAGCTGAAGCGCAACGTGCTATTGATGCTTTAAACCACATTGCACCTAGTCAATACAAGGATGCCTTACTACAATTAGCATCGCAACTGCTGATAAGACGCTCATAATAACCAATTTAATCTACTCGAAAATCCAAATTTTAGGAAACTATGGCAACCATTGCAAGTAACAGTCCACCCAAGGGCGTGAAAGAATTTGTTTTCGAGTGGGAAGGAAAAGACCGCAAGGGTAAGCAAGTTCGGGGAGAGATGCGAGCTGCTGGAGAAAACTTGGTTCAGGCTTCATTGCGCCGTCAAGGTGTACTGCCAACTAAAATCAAAAAACGCAGCACCCGGTCTGGTAAAGCGATTAAACCGAAAGATATCGCCATATTCACCCGCCAGTTTGCCACCATGATGAAAGCTGGCGTGCCGTTATTGCAAACTTTTGATATTGTGGGTCGCGGTAATCCAAATCCTAGCGTGACCAAGTTGTTAGGCGATATACGTGCCGAAGTAGAAACTGGGACTTCTCTGAGTTCAGCCTTTCGTAAATATCCAAAATACTTCAATGCTTTATATTGCAATCTGATTGAAGCAGGCGAAACTGCAGGTATTTTAGAAGCGCTCTTAGACCGGTTGGCCATTTACATGGAGAAGACCGAAGCCATCAAGTCAAAAATCAAATCCGCACTGATGTACCCAGTTGCAGTGGTAGTGGTGGCATTTGTGGTCGTCACCATCATTATGATTTTTGTTATTCCAGCATTTA
>CBDUEA010000256.1:0-3621 GCA_965365965.1 uncultured Polaromonas sp.
CGGTAGAACCCGAGGAGTAGAGCCAAAAACCTGGATCATCGGGACTTGTGTTGGCGGCTTCAAGCAAAGGAGCATGCTCTTTAATAAGTGCTTCCAATGCTATGGTGCCGGCTGGCAAGTCACCATTAGGGTGGGAAACAAGGATGCTTTTCACTTCATGCTGACCCAGCTTCATAGCCGCTTGTAGCATGGGTAACAGCGCATACGAGACTATCACGGCTTGTGCGCGGCTGTGCTGCAGCATGTACAAATAGTCATCGGGGCTGAGTAAGGTGTTCACTGCAACAGGAACGATGCCCGCGTACATGGCACCTAAAAAACTGACAGGCCAGTCGCTGCAGTCATGCATCAAAAGGAGTACGCGCTCTTCTCTGCGTATTCCCACAGACAACAAGCCGGCGGCAAGTCGGCGAACACGCTCTGCCAGCGTGCCATAGTCCAAGGTTCCGTAATCGTCGATATAGGCTGTTTTTGAGGGACGGCTAACATTGCGCTCAATCAAATGTTGCGCGAAGTTTAATACTGTACCGGGTGATTGAATATGTTCGTGGCTAATCATGTTCTTCCTCGAGACTTGTCAATTCTGCAAGCTGCTATTACAAAGCTGTAAGCACGTCTGAACTGGCTTGAATTGCACTGCGTTGATGGTAAAAATGAAGCGCTCGCAAACCACCCAGCTCTTCGCCACCACCCGCACGGCCTGGACCACCATGCAAGGACTGTGGCATCACATTACCGTGGCCGGTATGCAGTTTTGCCACGTCGGGTGAAATGACATGTACACGGCCATGGCTGTCTGCCAACGCTAGGGCTGCTTCTGCAAGTGTGGCGGGATCGCTGCCGTACAGTGAAGTCACCAGAGAGCCTTGACCACGGCGCACTAAGGCTAAGGCATGGGCGGCGTCGCGATATGGCATCAAGGTTGCGACAGGACCAAAAACTTCTGTGTCATGGACGCGATCTGCATCATCGCTGCCTTGTGAGGTACGTGTGCCCAACAGTGTTGGGCCGACACAGCATGCTACAGCTGGATCAGCGTCAACCAAGGGGTGTGATGCGCCGTCGTGCAATACCTCACATTGTTGCTTCAAATAGTCCAATCCTTCGCGTACTGCGACCAATTGCACACGGTTGACCAATGCACCCATACGTACCGATTCATTGCGTGGGTTGCCTACGGTTGTTTTGGCAAGTCGTGCTGAAATTGCTTCTGCTACAGATGTGTACAAAGCTTCGGGCACGAAAATGCGACGAATGGCCGTACATTTTTGACCGGACTTCACCGTCATCTCACGTGCTACCTCTTTAACTAGCAGGTCAAAAGCTTCACCGCCAGGTTCTGCATCGGGTAATAACCAAGCGGAGTTGACACTGTCTGCTTCAATATTGACGCGTACCGAGCGCTGCGTTACAGCTGGGTGGCTGCGAATCACAGCTGCAGTCTCGGCAGACCCCGTGAAGGAAACGACATCGAAAGCTTGCAATGCATCCATCAATCCAGCCGAGCTGCCGCAGACAACTGACAGCGCACCTAGGGGGAAAATACCTGCATCGACCACGTCCTGCACCATACGTTGCGTTAGCCAAGCAGTTGTGGTTGCTGGTTTGACGATGACAGGGACGCCAGAGAGTAAAGCCGGTGCGGCTTTTTCCCATAACCCCCAGCTTGCAAAATTAAATGCGTTGATAAACAAGGCAAGACCGTGCCTAGGCATCAGCACGTGTTGAGATTGAAATAATGGGTCTTTACCTAAGCGGACGCTCTCGCCATCGAGCATGAATTTTCGGTCTCCCAGTGATTCTCCCAGCTTGGCGTAGGTTCCCAAGGTGAAAATGCCGCCATCCACATCGACAGCTGTGTCGTTTTTGACCGTGCCGCTATTGGCCGTTGCAATATCGTAGTAAGCATCACGGTTGGCTTGCAGAACCTTCACGGCTGCAACCAACATGTTGGCGCGTTCGCGGTAGGTGAGTGCGCGCAGTGCCGCACCACCTGCTTCCCGCGCATAAGCAAAACCGGCTTGCAAATCTAGCCCAGTAGCGTCAACCGTGACCAATTCGGTACCTAGAATGGGATCGAATAATGGTGTACCCGTACCATTGCCTGCCTGCCATTTACCACCGAGAAAGTTGGATAGTTTTTGAGTCATGAGTTTTTGAAATTAAATCAACGTGTGAAATCGATGCTACCTTCTGGTAGCAAGTACAAGACGAGTGCACGTCCTTTGGTGACGGTAGGTTTGTGGGCACTGCCTGGCGGGCAGACAAGCCATCCGGCTGATCGACCATCAAACTCAGCTTCGCCATTGATAGGCATGATCAAATCAATCTCACCATTTGGATGGACATGGTGCGGACCGGCGATATCTTTCATATCTACCACGTCGACAGAAAAGTTGTTGATGCTCTCGTCAGGCTTGAAGATACGGCCGTATCTAATTCCACCACCTTCACGCTCGCATAACCAGCCTTCCGCAACGCCGAGATGACACATTTTTTTCAATGTTTCATAGGTTTGACTGCCAACACCATGTGTTGTGTTGAGCCAAGCATCTAATTGAGCGTCGAGTGGATGTCCAGCTAACTGTGCAGTAAGCACTGCAATTTGCTCTCGAAAAAGGGTGACGGACATCGATAAATCTCCATAATTACAATTATTTTGCTTGCACATTCAATTAATATGAATTATTGTGCTTGTGTGGACGATAAAACTTTTCAAACATCATGTCAAGCACTATATTGCATAAATTAGAACTCGCTACTGACTCAGATACTCAACATCTACGAAAACTAAATGTTGTTGGGTCTATGAAGCACGACAGTCATCACGTCGAGCGAAATCCTTTTTTGACCGCTTTAGGTGAGCGTGTACGTGCTTTGCGTTCTCGTCGCGGCTTAACACGTAAAGCGGTGGCGATGATGGCAGACGTGTCTGAGAGGCATTTGGCAAATCTTGAGTATGGAACCGGTAATGCTTCAATTCTTGTTTTGTTACAAGTAGCTGGCGCCTTGCAATGCTCGCTTGCAGAACTGATTGGAGATGTGACCACATCCTCGCCAGAGTGGCTGATGCTGCGCGAACTATTAGAACAAAGAGATGATGCTACGCTTCATAGAGTTCGTGTTGCCGTGGGTGAATTGTTGGGTACGGGAGGCGGGAATGCAGCGCGCAGCCCGCGTGTCGCCTTGATAGGTTTGCGAGGCGCTGGCAAGTCGACTTTAGGGCAGCTTTTAGCTGACGATTTGCGCTTTCCATTTGTAGAGTTGAGCCGTGAAATTGAAAAATTTGCGGGTTGTAGTATTTCAGAAATTCAAGCACTCTACGGCATGAATGCCTACCGTCGTTACGAGCGACGGGCACTTGAAGAAGCGATTCAAATTTATCCTGAAGCCGTGATTGCCACGCCTGGCGGTTTGGTGTCTGATGCAGCCACATTCAACCTCTTATTGGCACATTGCACCACTGTTTGGCTGCAAGCTGATGCTGAAGATCACATGCAACGTGTTGCGGCACAAGGCGATTTAAGACCTATGGCCGCGAGTAAAGAAGCGATGCAAGATTTACGTCAAATTTTGAGTGGCCGTGCTGCTTTCTATTCAAAAGCAGATATGAAGCTAGAT
>CBDUEA010000257.1:0-3596 GCA_965365965.1 uncultured Polaromonas sp.
CGGATCGGGGTCACGGGTGGGGGCGATTTGGCAAACGTTGGGCGCAGATTGCTGGCGGGGCGTTGCTGGTGACGGCCGGATCGATTGCCATGTTTCCCCGCAGTTATATTTACTTTGGTGTACTGCATGGCATGGCAGTCATGCTTTTGGTGGCCCGGTCGACTGCAGTTTGGCGGCAGTGGTTGTGGCTGGCGGGAGGCGTGGCATTGATGCTGCCGTTGTTGGCGTACTGGGCGCTGTCCGGGCCCTTGGTCGACTGGGCTGGCGTTTTTAATTCGCCTGCGTTGAACTGGCTGGGGCTTATTTCTCAAAAACCGTATACAGAAGATTATGTGCCGTTATTGCCATGGCTCGGGGTCATGTGGTGGGGCATGGCTGCAGGGCAATACTTGCTGGCACAACGCGGCCAATGGCTGCAAGCGAGTGTGCCTGCCGTGCTGCGTCCACTGGCTCTGCTGGGGCGCTGGAGTTTGAGCTACTACCTGCTGCACCAACCGGTGCTCATCGGTTTATTGCTGGGTGTGACCTGGATTTTAGGGCGCGTTGTTTGATTGCATGCTGCAGCCATTGAACGCATAGGCGCTTGCGATGCTGACTGGAAAATAAAAAACGCAGCCGAAGCTGCGTTGTAATTTTTCGCCAGGGCGTTTTTGGCCCGCGCTGGTTTATTCGACCTTGGCTTTTGCGCGCATGTCTTCCTGGAACTTGGCCAGCTTTTGCTGCTGCAGTTGCTGCGCAATTTGTGGCTTGACTTCGTCGAGTTTGGGCATCTGTGCTTCACGCACATCGTCCAAGCGAATGACGTGCCAGCCAAACTGGCTCTTGACTGGGATTTGCGTCATCTTCCCCTTGTCGAGCTTGATCAGGGCTTCAGTGAATTCTGAAACATAGCTGCTGGGGTTGGCCCAATCCAGATCGCCACCCTTGGCGCCGGAGCCTGGGTCTTTGGATTGTTTCTTGGCGATATCTGCAAACTTGGCGCCCTTCTTGACGGACGCAATGATGGCCTTGGCCTCGTCTTCGGTGGCGACCAAAATATGGCTGGCCTTGTATTCCTTGCCGCTGTTGGCAGCTACAAATTTGTTGTACTCAGCCTGGATCTCTGCGTCAGTGACGGGGTTTTTCTTTTGGTAATCGGCGAAAAGCTCACGGATCAGGATGGTTTGGCGTGCCAGTTCCATTTGCGTCTTGTAATCGGGCGTTGCTTCAAGGCCGCGCTTTTGCGCCTCTTGCATAAACACTTCGCGCGCGATAACTTCGTCCTTGATTTGACCTTCCATCTCTGGGGTGACCGGGCGGCCCGAGCGCTCCACCTGTTGCTTGAGCACTTCAGCGCGCTCTTTTGGAACGGCTTTGCCATTGACGATGGCCAGGTTTTGGGCAACCACGGGCAGGGCGACCGTGCCCAGCAAGGCGGCGGCCACAAGGCCGGACAGAAGCTGTTTCTTCATTTGATATCCAAAAAAGAGAAAGATGTTGCAGGTTTGACCCCGGCAAGCACGAGAAATAAGCCAGATCAGAGAATTTCTATAGCGATGGCATGGGCGCCGCGGTCAATAAATTCTTGGAGCGAATCATACACAAGGCGATGCTGGCGAACGCGTGACAGATCGGTAAACAAGGGCGAGGCGATACGGACCCGAAAGTGGGTGCCAAAGCCTGTGCCGTTGGCGCCGGCATGGCCTTCATGGAGTTTGCTTTCGTCGAGCACTTCCAGCGCAGTGGGACTCAATGCCGTGCGCAGGCTGCGCTCCATGGCGGATGCGGTAATCGGAGAGTTTGGCAGGGTCATGCTTGGGAATCCTTGGCGTTATCCGTGTCTTTGACGTAGCGGCCCAAATACAGTGCCTGGGCGATGACAAAGACAACCATCAGTCCCATGCCGCCGAAAAGTTTGAAGTTGACCCAGGTATTGGTGTCAAAGTTGTAGGCCACCCAGAGGTTCAGAACGCCCATGGCGGCAAAGAACCCACTCCAGGCCCAATTCATGGCGCGCCAGGCGGCTTCGGGCAATTCCATTTGTGCGCCCATCAGTCGCTTTATGAGATTGATACGAAAAAACAACTGTGCCACCAACAACGATCCGCCCATCACCCAATACAGCACCGTCGGCTTCCATTTAATGAAGTTTTCGCTGTGAAAGTAGATGGTGGCGCTGCCGAGCACAGTGACGAGCGCCAAACTGACCCAGAGCATGGTGTCGACCTTACGGCCCCGCGCCTTGATCCAGAGAATTTGCGCCAGCGTGGCCACAATGACGACCACGGTGGCCAGCAGCACCGGCGCTTCTGCGCTCCCCACCACGCCGCCCGAGACCATGAAGCCCAGCCAATCCGTGGCAATGCTGGCGGCCCACTCCTTGTGGCCATCGGCGTACTTGAACATGCCGAAGAAAAGTGCAATCGGCAAAAAGTCGAACAAAATTTTCATCGGCTGATTATCGCGGAGCGCAAGCGGAACAGTTACACCGGCAGATCACTGCGCGAAGGCCTCACCGCGGCGTGAAGTCAAGTGCGGCGGAATTCATGCAGTAGCGCAGACCCGTGGGTGTCGGGCCGTCGGGAAAGACATGGCCCAGGTGGGCGCCGCATTGGGTGCACACAGTCTCAGTGCGTGTCATGCCATGTGCGCGGTCTACATGCTCTGTGATCGCGTCGTTTTTCGCGGCTTCTGAGAAACTGGGCCAGCCGCAACCGGCATCGAACTTGGTCGAGGCATCGAATAGTTCGGCATTGCAGCAGATGCAGTGGTACGTGCCATCTTGCCAGTGGGCTTCATATTTTCCGGTAAAGGGGCGTTCGGTCGCAGCATGGCGCGTCACCTGCAATGCGCCTGGTTCTGCATTCTTTTCTTCGAGCAGCGCTTGCCACTCGGCATCGGTTTTTTGAATGGGATGGCTCATGATGAACAGCTGATGGAGATGGTGGACGCCCAGTCGGGCGGAAAATCGGCATACGCCTCAAAGCCAGGGTGCTCTTCGAAGGGGTTCGCCAGCAGGGTTTGCAAGGTTTGGACTCCAGAAAAGTCGCCAAGTTTCGCGGCGCGTATGGCCTGTTCGCCCAAGTGGTTGCGCAAGATGAATCGCGGATTGGTTTTAAGCATCAAATCGGCTGCTAACGCTTTGCTATTATGCGCAAGTAGCTCTGAATAAGATAGCAACCATCCGTCGAATGCAGCGCGATCGGCAAACAGATCGCGCACCGGTTCGAACTGCTCGCTGGCCACGGCGTGTGACAGGCTGCGCCAAAAAATTGTGTAGTCCACGCTGTTATCTGCCAAGAGACGCAGCAGGGTGTCCATCACTTCTGCTTCGCGTTCGTGGGGTGCGGCCAGCCCCAGCTTGCTGCGCATGCGTCCCATGAACTCGGCCGGGAACTGCGTTTTGTAAGATTCCAGCGCCGCCATCGCTACTTCAGGCTCGCCAATCAGGGGTTGCAACGCCTGGCCCAGGCAAAACAGGTTCCAGTACACAACATTGGGCTGACGATTGAAGGCGTAGCGGCCTTGGGTGTCGCTGTGGTTACAGACATGGTCAGGCACGAAGGCATCGAGAAACTGAAACGGGCCGTAGTCGATCGTCAGGCCCAGAATGCTCA
>CBDUEA010000258.1:0-3586 GCA_965365965.1 uncultured Polaromonas sp.
GGCAGTTGGATTGGGGGCGGATTCAAGTTCGATGCGTTCTAAGAGTTCAGGAGATTGGCTCATGGCTGTGTTTGGATGAAAGGTTTGAGGTTTAACTGAAACATGCAAATTAACGGTAAAACGCTTCGACTTTGCCTTTGAGTTTGATCAAAAGCGGTTGCCCCTTGCGGTCTACAGTTTTACCGGCGGGCACTTTGACCCAGCCTTCGCTGACGCAGTATTCGTCCACATCAAAGCGTTCTTTGTCGTTGAAACGAATGCCAATATCGTGCTCAAACACAGCCGCTACATGGTGCTTGCTGCGTGGGTCGGTGGACAAATGGTCTGGCAGCGCAGGGCGGCTGGTGTTTTCTGTGGTGTCGTTCATGTTTCAATCCAAAAAAGAAAGTCAAAAAATCAGTTGTTAAATAAGTTTACGTTTAAGCCAAAAAGTTAAGCTAATAAAGCTTGGGCAAACTCACGAGCGTTGAAGGTTTCTAGGTCTTCCACCTTTTCACCCACGCCCACAAAGTAAACTGGCACGCTGCCTAGCCCCGCGCCGCGTTGGCTGCCCCACAGTGCAATGGCGGCTAGCACGCCACCTTTGGCAGTGCCGTCGAGCTTGGTGACGATCAAGCCAGTCAGCGTCAAAGCTTCATCAAAAGCTTTGACTTGCATCAGCGCGTTTTGCCCCGTGTTGCCGTCAATCACCAACAGTATCTCATGTGGAGCCGTAGAGTTTGCTATGCTATTTGTCGCTGAATTATCAACAGATACGCCAGCTACACTGGTGTTATCTGCTTTGGCAATGATGCGTTTGATTTTCTTCAGCTCTTCCATCAAATGCAGCTGCGTTGGCAAGCGACCGGCGGTGTCAATCAGCACCACGTCTTTACCGCGTGCTTTGCCGGCGCTCACGGCATCAAAGCTCACAGCGGCGGGGTCACCGCCTTCTTGGCTGATGATGTCCACCGTATTGCGGTCTGCCCACACGTTCAACTGCTCACGTGCCGCGGCTCTGAAGGTGTCGGCTGCTGCCAGTAAAACAGTGGCACCGTGGGTCGACAAATGCCGTGTTAACTTGCCAATCGAGGTGGTTTTGCCTGCCCCGTTGACGCCAGCCACCATCACGATGGTTGGTTTGTACATGCCAATGCTGAGCGATTTTTCCAGCGGTTTGAGCAAGTCGGTCAGTCCATCAATCAACAACCCTTTCACGGCTTGCGGATCGGTGGTTTTGTTGTCTTTGACGCGGCGCTTCAAGTCGTCGAGCAAAAACTGCGTCGCCGCCGTGCCGGTGTCGGCCATCAAAAGGGCGGTTTCCAAGTCTTCGTACAAGGCATCGTCAATCTGCGTACCGGTGAAGACGGCGGCGATGCTGCTGCCCGTTTTACGCAAACCGGCTTTCAGCTTGTCTAACCACGCTTTGCGCGGTGGCTCGCTTGCAGTCACTGGTGTGGGTGCAGGTGCAATAGGAGTCGCAAGAGCAACCGTGGGTATCGGATCCGGTGTATGTACTGGGGTCGTGACAGCAGGCGGCGCGGGTGGCGCAACTGGCTCAACCACCGTGTCCGCCGGCAACGGCTGCATGGGGGGAGGGGCAGGAGGCTGTTTTTTCTTGAAAAAATTAAACATGTGAGGGGTAAAAATGACTAAACGAAAACTAAATGGGAACGAATTGGCAGAACTGAAGTCAAGATAAGACACTCTTTAGAATCACTCTATTCTATGAAACACGCAAGGCCTGCTTTGAACCAAGTATCAACTCGACCCTTTATTTATCGATTTTCTAGTTCATTGGCCCTGGTTATAGGGCTTTTGAGCGTTCCCGCACTCAGCTTTTCCCAAACAGCGCCCAACCCAACGTTCAGCCAGTTCAAGCTTGCAAACGGTTTAACCGTGATGGTGCAGCCTGATAAGCGAGCCCCCACTGCTGTTCACATGTTGTGGGTGCGGGTCGGCGCCATGGACGAAGTGGATGGCACCTCGGGCGTGGCTCATGCTTTGGAGCACATGATGTTCAAAGGCACGCCCACCGTCAAAGTGGGCGAATTTTCACGCCAAGTGGCCGCTTTGGGGGGCCAAGAGAACGCGTTTACCACCAAAGACTACACCGGTTATTATCAGCAAATCCCCGCCAACAAGCTTGAAGATGTGATGCGGCTTGAGTCAGACCGCTTTGCACACAGCCAGTGGGCGGACAGCGAGTTTGTGAAGGAAATCGAAGTCGTTAAAGAAGAGCGTCGCATGCGCACCGAAGACTCTCCTCATGCGCTACTGGGTGAGGCTTTGAATGCCACGGTCTTCGTCGCCAACCCCTATCGCCGCCCCGTGGTGGGCTGGATGAACGATTTAGACGCCATGACGCCCACCGACGTGCGCAACTTTTACCAGCGCTGGTACGTTCCAGCCAACGCCGTGGTGGTGGTGGCCGGTGATGTGGACGTGGCGCAAGTCAAAACTTGGGCAGAAAAATACTACGGCAGCATCCCCGCGCGCGCTGTGCCTGAGCGCAAGCCGCGCTTGGAGCCGGTGCAAGTAGGCATCAAACGCTTTGACTTCAAAGCGCCAGCGGATCAAGCCTATGTCACGATGGCCTACAAAGTCCCGAGTTTGAAGCTGGAAACGCTGATGAATGATGCTTCCGAGCCTGACGATGCCTTGGCGCTGACCGTGCTGGCCGCTGTATTAGACGGCTACCCCGGAGCGCGTTTAGATCGCGCCCTGACGCAGGCCACCGCTGCTTCTGCCGAACCTGTCGCCAACAGCGCCGGTGCCTACAACGGTTTGATGGGGCGTGGGCCGCAGGTTTTTGTTTTAGAAGGCGTGCCGGCGCAGGGTAAGACGGTCGCGCAAGTTGAAGCGGCGCTGCGTGCACAAATTGCTTTAATAGCCAAAAGTGGCGTCAGCGAGGCGGAGCTGAACCGCGTCAAAACCCAATGGGTGGCCAGTGAGGTTTACAAGCTCGACTCTGTGATGAGCCAAGCCCGTGAGCTGGGCGCTTATTGGACGATGGGCTTGCCGCCTGATGCGGATGAGCGCCTGATCAAGCAGCTGCGCCGCGTGACCAGCGCCCAGGTACAAGCGGTAGCGGCGAAGTATTTTGGCGACGATCAACTCACGGTCGGCGTCCTCGTGCCGCAGCCCGTTGACAAAACCCGCAAGCCACGTGCTGCACCCCAAGGAGCACGGCATTGAACAAGTTATTTCAAAGTGTTGCTAAATACACTATTAAATATATAGCTAACAAATCAATAATTACGCCGGCTATAGCCATTTTTAGTGTTAATTTAGCCTTTGCAGCGTTGCCCATCGAGTCTTGGACGCAGCCCAGTGGTGCACAGGTCTATTTGGTGCAAAGCCCCGCCATTCCAATGTTGGATGTGCAGTTGGACTTTGACGCTGGTTCGCGGCGCGATCCAGCCAGCAAAGCCGGTTTAGCCAGTGTCACGGCGGGGATGTTGAGCAAAGGTGTGACCGTTAATGACACGGTTAAACCGTCGCAGCCCGCCTTGGATGAAAACCAACTTAGCGAAGCTTGGGCCGATTTGGGCGCTAGCTTCTCGGTCAACGCCGGCGCTGACCGAATGAGCATGTCGTTGCGCAC
>CBDUEA010000259.1:0-3566 GCA_965365965.1 uncultured Polaromonas sp.
CCCAAACAACAGCCCCTGAGAGCGGATTTTTGAATCGCAAAACAGGTTCGACGCCTGCCGGAATAGGCGGTAAGATCTTACCTGCTTCTGGGCGCCAAGTGCCATCGTAACGTGGTTTTTGCTTCGCAGCCATTTGCGTTTCACGCAACGCGTCTAGCTCGGTCATACTCATATAGCAGGGGTAAACATGACCCGCTGCCAACAACTCAGCTAGGACTGCTTTGTAGCGATCCATGCGCTGCATTTGATAGAACGGACCTTCGTCGTAATCTAAACCTAGCCAAGCCATACTTTGCAAAATCACATCGACAGCCTCTTGGCTCGAGCGTTCCAAGTCCGTATCCTCGATACGCAGAATAAAGTCTCCACCCGTTGCGCGGGCAAATGCCCACGGATACAAAGCAGAACGGATGTTGCCCAAATGGATGAAACCAGTCGGCGATGGCGCAAAGCGCGTGCGAGTTTTGCTCATATCAAAAAGTATCCAAACCGCGCGCTATATCGGCAGTAATGTCGTCAAAATGCTCCAGCCCAACCGCTACACGAACCATGCCTTGACTGACACCAGCGGCTTGACGCTGCGCCTCTGTCAGCTTGCCGTGTGAGGTGCTTGCTGGGTGTGTCAACAATGTTTTTGTATCGCCTAAGTTGGTACACAATGAAAGCGTTTGTAAATGGTCAAGCACGTGAAAGGCGCGTGTGCGTGCCTGATCGGCATCTGCAGCCTTGACCTCAAAAGAAAGCAATGCCCCACCACAACCCGACTGCTGGCGCATGGCCAAGGCATGTTGAGGGTGACTTGGCAAGCCGGGGTAGAAAACGCGTTGCACATGGGGATGCGCCTCTAGCCACTGCGCCAACTTGAGCGCACTGGCGCTTTGCGCACGGATGCGAATGTCTAAGGTTTCTAGACCTTTAAGAATGACCCAAGCATTGAAGGGAGACAACACCATGCCGGTATTCTTCATGATTGGCACAAATTTTTCAGTCACCATGCGCTGGCTGGCACACAGCGCACCGGCCATGACACGGCCTTGCCCATCGAGGTATTTGGTGCCTGAATGCATCACGATGTCTGCACCCATCGCTATAGGACGCTGCAGTACAGGCGTAGCAAAACAATTGTCAACCGCCAGCAATGCGCCCGCTGCATGTGCCATATCAGCCAGTGCAGCGATATCGCACACTTCGGTGAGCGGATTGGTCGGTGTTTCGGCAAAAAGTAAACGTGTATTGGGCTGAATAGCAGCTTGCCAAGCAGCCAAATCAGTCTGTGACACGATCGTGGACGTAACACCAAAGCGTGCGAACTCAGTACCGATGAGCTTGATGGTCGAACCAAACATGGACTGTGAAAACACCACATGGTCACCCGACTTCAGCAAGCTAAACATCATCAACATGATGGCGGCCATGCCGGTACTGGTGGCTATGGCGGCCTCACTGCCCTCCATAGCAGCAAGGCGCATCTCCATGCTGCTGACCGTCGGGTTGCCGCTTCGGCCATAGGTATAGCCGTCCTCCTCAGCCGCAAAACGACGAGCGGATGCTTCGGCATTAGGCTGGACAAAGCCAGTGCTGAGGTACAAAGCTTCTGAATTCTCACCGTACTGACTGCGATCCACCGCCACGCGCACGGCCAAGGTATTGATGTGTAAATTGTCAGGTAATTTTTTCTGCGTCATGGTGCTCAATGTCCTCAAATCTTTCTCATTCCACGGGATTTGGCAAAGCCAGCCGCGAGCTGTCCTCTGCATCCTCTGCTTTTTTCGAAGCATCCACTCGGCTTTCACGCAGGCGAGTGATGTCGTCCCCGGTGATATCCCCCGTGACATAGACGCCATCAAAACAGGATGCATCAAAACCGCTGATAGCAATGCTGCCATCAACTGCTTGAGGAGCCAACTTGAAAATAGCCGTTTTCATGGCATCCACGTCTTGGTAGATCAAAGCATCGCAGCCAATGAGCTCGCGGATTTGCTCGTTGGTTCGATTGTGTGCGACCAACTCGTCTTTGGTCGGCATGTCAATGCCATAAACGTTGGGGAAGCGCACAGGCGGCGCAGCACTGGCCATATAGACCTTGTTAGCGCCGGCATCACGCGCCATTTGCACGATCTCTTTGGAAGTTGTGCCACGCACGATGGAATCATCCACCAGCAGCACGTTACGTCCCTTGAACTCACTGGCAATGGCGTTGAGTTTTTGCCGCACCGATTGCTTGCGCACCGCCTGCCCCGGCATGATGAAGGTACGACCGACGTAGCGATTTTTCACAAAACCTTCGCGGTACGGTAAACCCAGCAAATGTGCCAGTTGCGCAGCACTTGGGCGGCTGGACTCTGGAATCGGTATCACCACATCAATATCATTCGGTGGCACGGTAGAAATGACACGCTTGGCCAGCGTTTCACCTAAATTCAAACGTGCTTGGTAGACAGAAATTCCATCCATCACCGAGTCTGGCCGCGCCAAATAGACAAACTCAAAAATGCACGGCTTGAGCTGCGGATTCGCCGCGCACTGTTGAGCATGCACTTGACCTTGCAAGTCAACAAACACCGCCTCACCCGGATTGAGGTTGCGCTCATACAAATGCCCTGTACCCTCAAGCGCTACAGATTCACTAGCAAACATCACAGAATCTACGCCGGCTTTGCTTGTTTTTCCATAGCACATGGGGCGAATCCCAAACGGATCGCGAAAAGCCAACAAGCCATGCCCGGCAATCAGTGCCACCACGGCATACGAACCCTTCACACGCTCATGCACTTTGGCCACTGCGGTGAAGACGTCAGCAGGTGTGAGCGGCAAACCCCGCGTTGATTTGTCCAACTCATGTGCCAAGACGTTGAGCAAAACTTCGGAGTCGCTCTCGGTGTTGATGTGGCGATGATCCGTTTCAAACAGCTCTGACTTCAAGGCGTGTGCGTTGGTCAAATTGCCGTTATGCACCAAAACAATGCCAAACGGCGCATTAACGTAAAAAGGCTGCGCCTCTTCTTCGCTGAACGCGTTACCTGCCGTTGGGTAACGAACTTGACCCAAGCCGCAGTTACCGGGCAGTGAGCGCATATTACGCGTACGAAACACATCGCGCACCATGCCTTTGGCTTTGTGCATGAAGAATTTTCGATCCAGTTGCGTGGCAATGCCTGCCGCGTCTTGGCCACGATGCTGCAAGAGCAACAAAGCGTCGTAAATCAACTGGTTGACTGGAGCGTTACTGACAACGCCAACTATTCCGCACATAAATCACCACACATAGTTATTCACCTAGAAAACAGCCCAAGAGTGACACAACATCACTCTTTTTTACGGCAAATACTTACCAAACTCTTGAGGCAGCAAAGGCTTTAAGCGCGTCAAAACATCTGTCAACACGCTGGCACCTTGCGAGTTTTTCCAATCCATCTGCTGATGCCATTGCGTCATATTTACAACGATAGCCATCGCCAACAACAAAATCACACCCCGAAACAGCCCAAACACGGCACCCAGCGTGCGATCAACAGGACGCAAACCAATGGCGGTGATGAGTTTTTTTACCATCTGCGTGATCAAAC
>CBDUEA010000260.1:0-3564 GCA_965365965.1 uncultured Polaromonas sp.
TATGTTGGCATGGATCACTTTGCGTTGCCCACTGATTCATTGGCGATTGCCAAGCGTCAGGGCCGTTTGCATCGTAATTTTCAAGGCTACAGTACGCAACCCGATTGTGACTTGATCGGCTTGGGAGTATCGTCCATTGGTCGTATTGGGGCTACATACAGTCAAAATGCCAAAACATTAGAAGAGTATTACGATTATTTGGATCAGGGTCGCTTTCCTGTGGTGCGGGGAATCGCATTGTCGAGAGATGATTTGATGCGCCGCTGCATCATCATGGCTTTGATGTGCCAAGGTCATGTCTTATTTGAGTCTGTTGAGTTGGGCTTCATGATTGATTTCCGCAAATATTTTGCAACCGAAATGGAGTCTCTCAAGACTTTGGCAGAGCAAGGTTTGGTTGCCATGGATGAATCGGGCATACAAGTAACCGATATGGGTTGGTTTTTTGTGCGTGCCATCGCCATGGTGTTTGATCGTTACTTGCAAACTGACCGCACGCGCGCCCGCTTTTCAAAAATCATTTAGCATCGCAAGATGCAATCTTCTCTTGCCTTAACGGCACTATTAATGGGTTTGGCTGGTGGACCACACTGTATCGCCATGTGCGGTGCTGCTTGTGCTGGAATAGGGCAAGCGGCGGGACCACATAAAAACACAGCGATGTGGAGCTTTCAGGCAGGGCGTGTGTTGGGTTATTCTGCTCTGGGCGCGCTCGCCGCAGCGTCTATGCAAGGCTTGGGATGGCTGACCATTCAATCGGCAGCATTGCGTCCAGTTTGGACACTTTTTCATGTGGCTACTGCGGTGCTTGGCTTGTTGCTGCTTTGGAAAGCGCAGCAGCCTATTTGGCTGGAACATGCTGGCCGCAAAATCTGGGCTGGTGCTCGGGCGTTGGCCGCTGGTAAAGGTAGGGGTGCACCGCTGGTGATTGGGGCACTTTGGACTTTTTTACCTTGCGGTTTACTTTATTCCGCATTGTTGGTCGCCACGCTCACCGGTCATGCACTTGAAGGCGCTATGGTGATGGGATTGTTTGCTTTGGGGACCAGTGTCTCTATGATGGCTGGCCCTTGGCTGTGGCTACGCTTGCGTGGTACCAAACTGCGACAGGGCGCTGGCGACTGGGGGGTTCGGCTGGCAGGTTTAGCGCTTGCTGCCAGCTCTGTTTGGGCTTTGTGGATGGGCTACGCCCACAATGCCGCTCCATGGTGTGTCACGCCTTAGCCGGCGTATCTATTGAATAGTTTGCTACAAATTAAATACTAATGGACAGCACCTAACGTCGATGTCCATTTATATCCTAGCTTTTATCGCCAACTAACATTTAGCTCCCGCGTGTGATCGGCATTTCAACTTCACGCGGGTTCGCAGCGTATTTACTCAGTTCCAGTTTGGCAATAGAGTTGCGATGCACCTCGTCTGGGCCATCCGCAAAGCGCAGCGTACGCGATTGTGCGTAGGCCAGCGCCAGCGGAAAGTCGTCGCACATGCCACCGCCGCCGTGCACTTGCATGGCCCAATCAATCACTTGGCAAGCCATGCTCGGCGCCACCACTTTAATCATCGCAATCTCGTTTTTAGCAAACTTGTTACCTCCCATGTCCATCATCCAAGCTGCTTTGAGGGTGAGCAAGCGCGCCATGTCGATTTTGCAGCGTGCTTCCGCAATACGCTCTTGAGTGACAGTTTGCGAAGCGACCGTTTTGCCAAAGGCGGTGCGAGAAGCTGCGCGTTTGCACATCAACTCCAAAGCGCGTTCTGCCACACCAATCAAACGCATGCAATGGTGAATCCGTCCTGGCCCAAGGCGGCCTTGAGCGATTTCAAAGCCACGGCCTTCGCCCAACAAAATGTTGCTGACGGGGACGCGCACATTGGTAAAAGTCATTTCAACGTGGCCGTGAGGCGCATCGTCATACCCTAGAACATTCAAGGTGCGTTTGATATGGATGCCTTTGGCGTCTGCAGGTACCAAGACCATACTTTGCTGCGAGTGGCGTGGCGCATCAGGGTCGGTTTTACCCATGGTGATAAAAATCGCACAGCGTGGATCGCCCGCGCCTGAAATCCACCACTTACGACCATTGATAACGTACTCATCGCCTTGACGTTCAATCCGTGTTTGGATGTTAGTGGCATCACTAGAAGCTACTTCTGGTTCGGTCATTGCAAAGGCGGAGCGAATCTCTCCTTCTAACAGAGGCTTCAACCAGCGCGCTTTGTTCTCCTCGGAGCCATATCGGGCAATGGTTTCCATGTTGCCGGTATCCGGTGCAGAGCAATTGAACACCTCGCTCGCCCAAGGCACAGCCCCCATGATTTCAGCTAGTGGTGCGTATTCTTGGTTGGTCAAACCCGCACCCGTATAGCCTGAAGCGGCTGCACTGTCGACGGGGAGGAACAAGTTCCATAAGCCAGCAGCTTTGGCTTTGAGTTTGAGGTTTTCAATTGTTTGCAAGGGCGTCCAACGTTTACCCGCAATCGTATTGGCATCTAATTCGTCCTTGAAAGCTTGTTCTGCAGGGTAAACATAATCTACCATGAACTGCTTGACTTTGGTTTGTAGTTCTTTGGTCTTGGGTGAATAGTCAAAATCCATGGTGTGTCCTCTGTTTGGGTCGAAACGATTGAAAAAAGATAAAAGATGAGCGCTTGATTGATTCAAGCCTTTTGTGCAAATTGCCAAGCCATTTGTGCCAACTGGCGTGCACCTGCCGCAGAACTGACGGCTTGCGCGCTGGAGGCGGTGCCTGCCTCTACCCGTTTGGCAATGCCTTGCAAAATAGCAGCTAGCCGGAACAGGTTGTAAGCGAGATAAAAATTCCAGTCTGCTTTGAGTTCCGCGGGTGTGCAGAACCCGGTTCGTTCGCAATAACTGCTGATATAAGCGTCTTCTGTAGGGATACCTAAACTGGCTAAATCAAGTCCACCAATGCCGCGAAATGCTCCTGGTGGAATATGCCAAGACATGCAGTGGTAGCTAAAGTCTGCATAGGGGTGTCCAAGCGTCGATAGTTCCCAATCAAGCACCGCTAAAACGCGTGGTTCCGTGGGGTGGAACATCAGGTTATCCATGCGGAAATCACCATGCACCACACCAACTTTGTTGGTATCCAAAGCACTTGCAGGAATATGCGTTGGCAGCCAGGCCATCAAATGGTCCATTTCCACAATCGGTTGGGTGATCGATGCGGTGTATTGCTTGCTCCAGCGTCCAATTTGGCGTTCAAAGTAGTTGCCGGGTTTGCCGTAGTTAGACAACCCTTGTTTGGCGACGTCAACTTTGTGCAGCGCGGCGATCACACGGTTCATCTCCGCATAAATGGCACCGCGCTCGGCGGGTGTCATACCTGGCAAAGATTGGTCCCACATGACGCGGCCTTGCATGAACTCCATCACATAAAACGCACGCCCAATGACAGATTCGTCTTCACACAAACAGTACATCTTAGGAACCGGCACGTCAGTGCCCTGCAAACCGCTCATAACAGCGAACTCCCGCTCTACGGCATGCGCAGATGGTAATAGCTTCACCACCGGCCCTGGTTTGGCGCGCATGACATA
>CBDUEA010000261.1:0-3554 GCA_965365965.1 uncultured Polaromonas sp.
TGGGGAAATTAAGCTGTTTGGTGATGTCTTTGACGGTGATCAAGCCCTTGAGCTCGAAGGCATCGTTCACCACCAGTAGTCGCTCGATGCGGTGTTTGTTCAGCAAGGCCTTGGCCACGTCAGGCGTGGTGCCGTCTGGCACGGTGATCAAGCGCTCACGCGGCGTCATGATTTCACGAACAGTCTGGTCGTAGCGGGTTTCAAAGCGTAAATCGCGGCCGGTAACGATACCGACCACTTTGCCGCCGTCGCAGACGGGAAAGCCAGAAACGCCCAATTGCTCAGACAATGCCATCACTTCACGCACCGTGGTTGTCGGGGTGATCACCACAGGGTCGCGCAACAAACCGCTTTCATATCGTTTCACTTTGGCAACTTGTGCCGCTTGTTCTTGCGCGGTGAGGTTTTTGTGAACGATGCCAATACCGCCTTCTTGGGCGATGGCGATGGCTAAACGCGCTTCGGTCACTGTATCCATTGCGGCTGAAACCAGCGGCAGGTTCAACCGAATGTTGCGAGAGAACTGGGTGGCAAGAGAGGTGTCCTTGGGCAGGACTTGGGAGAATGCTGGAACCAACAACACATCGTCGAAGGTCAGCGCTTTTCCTAAAAGGCGCATTGTGTAAGCTCCAAAGCGGTCAATTGTACTCGGGCAACTGGTCAGAAATTGCACACATCGAAGGAAAACCCCACCAAAAACACACGCTCAAGTGCATGAGTTCAGGCTAAACTTCACGCCATGAAACCAATTCGACTTATTTTCTCAGCCTTCGTTGTGTCGTTTAGCTTGTCTGCTGTGGCGCAGTACCAGTGGATAGACGCCAATGGTCGCAAGGTTTACAGCGACCAACCACCCCCAACGTCGGTTCCTAGCAAGAAGATTTTGCAACAACCTGGCAAAGCTGCTTCAAGCAGCTCAGCAGTAATTAACGCCGCCCCGACAGCTGGTACAGCAGGTCCTGCCGCACTAGCAAACCCAGCGACAGCTGATACAGTTGCACCCGCCAAAAAAGAGGCTGCAGGTAAAGACAAAGAGCTAGAAGCCAAGAAAAAGCTGGCAGAAGATGCTGAAGCTGCCAAGAAAAAAACCGAGCAAGAAGCCAATGCCAAAGCCAAAGCTGACAATTGTGAACGCGCAAAAAGATCCAAAGCCAGCCTAGACTCTGGCGTTCGTATTGCTACGACAAATGCCAAAGGCGAACGCATCATCATGGATGACGCAGCGCGTACCGTGGAGTCCAAACGCATTGAAGGCATCATGGCTGCGGACTGCAAGTAAGTAAAAAACGCCTGTTTGGGCAGGTTTTTGCATGAAAAGGTCGTTTTAAGCCTATTTTTGGCTATAGTCGGCGTATTTATTCAATAATATGCTATTAAATTTATAGCATATTAATTTCATTTAAGGGTGAAGTTGGTCTCTGTTCGTCACTTTCAAACGCAAGATTGGCCGCAGATTTGGCCTATATTGCGCGAAACCTTCGCCTTGGGTGACACCTACGCCTATGCGCCAGACAGCTCCGAGGCAGATATTTTCAAAGCTTGGGTCGAAGCACCGCTGGCAACCTATGTGGCTTGCGCGACTGATGGCAGCCTCTTAGGTACGTACTTTCTCAAAGCTAACCAGCCCGGCTTGGGCAGCCATGTTGCCAACTGTGGCTATGTAGTCGCCCCAGCAGCGCAAGGCTTAGGTGTTGCCACGTTGATGTGTGAACATTCCCAAAGTGAAGCACGGCAACTCGGCTTTCGAGCCATGCAGTTCAACTTGGTTGTCTCCACCAACGCGCGCGCTGTGCGGCTGTGGCACAAACTGGGGTTTGAGACTGTGGGCACACTGCCCCAGGCTTTTCATCACAAGCAACTGGGCTTTGTTGATGCTTTTGTGATGTTTAAGCAACTGGTCGCTTAGTTAAACTCCAGCTAACCTGATTGGCCTAATAGCCAGCTTTTCCACCTGCTCGGGTTTTGGCAAAAAGCCCAGTCGTGCGAGCGCCCTGCTTTTGAAAACGCTCCCGACGGGCAACTTTGGGGTCGACTTTCAACGGGCGGTAAATCTCGATACGGTCTAAATCATGCAGCACATGCGATGGCGTCGTTTTTTTACCCCAAATGCCGACAGTATGGGATGGGGTAACAGCTATTTCTATCAACTCTGCGGCTTGCAAGGCCTCCAAAACAGTGCTGCCGTTGGCTAGTTGAAGGACCTTTTCAAGCACTTGCCTTGCAGAGGGTGAGTAAACCACCGTCACTGAGATCAGCGGTTTTTCCTTGCTCACAGCCGGTTTATCCATAAACTTGGTTGGCGCGTTTGACGAAAGCGTCGACCATGCTAGCGGCAATTTTGTCAAAAACTGGGCCAACTAAAGCGGCCAGCACCGCGTTGTCGAAACCATAGTTAAGCCGCAACTCAGTGCGGCAGGCGCGCTGGCTGGCGTCGCCCACAGGGATAAAGTCCCAGATGCCGTCCAGTTTAGAAAAGGGGCCACTGATAAGCTTCATGCTGACGCGTTGTCCAAAAATATGATCATTGCGCGTGGTGAAGGTTTGTTTGACGCCGCCCAGTGCAATACCGACCTCTGCGGTCATGCCGGTTTCATCTTGCGCGGTGATCCCTGCATGGTCGCACCAAGGCAAGAATTGCGGATATTGGTCAACAGCGGTGACCAAATCAAACATTTCTTGTGCGCTGTACCAGATGAGGACGGACTTGTGAACGGTTTTCATAGAAAATAGGGCCTGCGCGGATTGTAATGAAGCTTCAGCGCCCCATCTTTGTTCCACACTCAAAATAACTAAAAATACGCTTCCTTAGCACTTCAGCATCTCACATGGCAAAATCTTCTTCTCCCGTCGCACCACTCACCAAACCCAAGCCGACCAAAGCGAAGGCAGACGCAAAACCTGTCCAAACGCGCATTGCCGACAATAAAAAAGCCGCCTACAACTACTTTTTTGAAGAGCGCTTTGAGTGTGGCATGGTGCTAGAGGGTTGGGAAGTTAAGTCCTTGCGCGAAGGCAAAGTGCAACTGACCGATGGCTATGTGGTGATACGGGAAGGTGAGTTGTTTTTAATTGGTTGCCAAATCAACCCGATGCATACGGCTTCTACGCACGTTAACCCAGACAATGTACGTACCAAAAAACTGCTGCTGCACCGCGAGCAAATTGACAAACTGATAGTCAAAGCCGAGCAAAAGGGCTACACGTTGGTGCCGCTCAATTTGCACTGGAAAGGCGGCAAAGTGAAGTGCGAAATTGCCTTAGCCAAAGGCAAGGCCGAGCATGACAAACGCGACACCATCAAAGACCGCGAAGGCAAACGCGAGGTTGAGCGGGCAATGAAGACGCGGAACAAGTAAGTCAGTTTTATTTGTATCGTCTTTCTAGTTTGTCATTCTCGCCTGCGCGAGAATGACGTTTTAACACTATTTTTTAATAGCAACCTAAACAATAAATGTGCTGGCTACAGCCACTTTATATACTTATTTTAGCGTTTTCAACCTAAAGTGCAGCTGAATCCACATCACCCCGGTATTCCAGCTTGCCACGGATGCGGG
>CBDUEA010000262.1:0-3540 GCA_965365965.1 uncultured Polaromonas sp.
GTGGCGAAGTCCGGGGCAACTTGGCTGTTGGCGGCTTAGGCGTGGCGCAAGCTCTGAGCGAGCGTGACTATGAAATCGCCAATGCTCTGGGTCCTATCTTGGCCAAGCGTGGTTTACTTTTGATTGGTTTGGATGTGATTGGCGACTCGTTAACGGAAATCAATGTCACCAGTCCAACCTGTTTCCAAGAAATCACCGACCAAACGGGTTGTGATGTGGCCGCCCTGTTTGTGACGGCTCTAGAACAAGCCGTGCAGGCAGCGTCATAAAACTAGTCCGGTCAGTACAGCCCGTGTACGCGCGCATGTAAGCGCGCTAAGCCAAACAAGACATCGGTGTAAGGTGTGGCGACATGCGTCAGCTGACCCAGCTCGCGCACGGCACTGACCAATGCATCAAGCTCTATCGGTTTGCCGGCTTCCACATCCTGTAGCATCGATGTTTTAAACGGACCGAGCTTGCGCGTCACCGCGTGCCGGTCTTCTGGTTGTTGGTCAATCGGAATACCTAAACGCGCCCCAATTTCTTTGGCTTCTAACATCACCGTCGAGCAAAAACCACGCACCAAATCATCGTCCAGCACTTGCGCACTGGTCGCACCGGTGAAGGCGCTGATCGGGTTCATGGTCATGTTTCCCCACAGCTTGAACCAAATGTCGCGTTGAATTTGATCGGCAATTGGCGCTTCAAAGCCAGCGCGTTCTAAGAGCACAGCAAGTGCTTTGACACGAGGTGTTTGCTGGCCCGACGGTTCACCGATGATCAACTTGTTGCCAAAACCATGGCGAATCACGCCTGGCGTCAATACAGAGCAACTGGCATGGACCACGCAGCCGATGATGTTGGACGCGGGTATCGCGGCTGCAATATCACCCAAAGCATCAACACTTTTAAGCTGATGGTCAGCAAGCTGGCCGCCAAAGCCTTGCAAAAACCACCACGGTACACCGTTCATCGCCGTCAACACCACTGTGTTCGGACCCAGCAATGGGGTTATTTGTTGCGCCACAGATTGCAAAGCAGGCGCTTTGACCGCAATGACGACCAAATCTTGCATGCCCAAGATTTTTGCATCGTCACTCGCTCGCACAGCATGGTTTTGTGCAGGAACATCAGCTGTGGCTGACTGCAGTGTTAATCCGTTTTTTTGTAACGCTACCAGTGTCGCACCGCGCGCTAAAACACTGACCGTGCAGCCTGCACGTGCTAAGCGTGCGCCCATCCAACCACCAATGGCACCCGCGCCGACAATACAGACATTTTTATACATGGCGAGTTGATTTGTAATTTATAAAGTTAAAATTTCTTCTAGCCGGCAAATTTATTGAATAATTTGCTATTGAATTCATAGTAAATTGCAGACGTTATTGCTTGTAACTGTCATCTTGTTTATCGACCAAACGCCGCATCGCATCAAAAACATCGCGTCCTGCGCCAAACTTGACGTCGAATTGCAAGGAGTCACGCGTACATTTTTTAGCGACCTCTTCGCTGACTGGAATGGCCGCCCCCATGCTGAGTGTGGCAAGTTGGATTTCACACGCTCGTTGCAGCGTCCAAAGCACTGCAAAAGTTTGTGGCAAGGTCTGCCCCCAAGCGAGTAGGCCATGGTTGCGCAAGATCACGGCTGGTTTGGTGCCAATGCTTTTGATCAGTCGGGGTGTTTCTTCCGCATGAATGGTGATCCCTTCAAAGTCGTGGTAAGCCACCAAGTCATGCAGTTGTGCTGAGTAGAAGTTGTTTTGCACCAAGCCTGCTTGCAAGCAAGCTACGGCTATGCCTGCTGTGGTGTGTGTATGCATCACGCAATGTGCATCTGGCAAACGGTCATGAATGGCAGCATGCACAGTGAAGCCCGCAGGGTTCACCGGGTAGGGCGATGCATCCAACACCTTACCGTGGATATCAATTTTGACCAAATTGCTGGCGGTCACTTCACTGTAGTGCAGTCCAAAAGGGTTGATGAGAAATTGCTTCTCTCCGTGCGTGACGGCATCAGGCAGCCGCAGTGTGATGTGGTTGTAAATCATTTCTGTCCAGCCCAGCATGACAAAAATACGATAGCAGGCAGCCAGCTCAACGCGTGCTTGCCACTCGTCTGGATGAATGGGGGTAGGTGGGGAACTTGGAACAATGCTCATGGTGAAGTTCTTTAAATAGCTTTAATAAGTTTTGTCAGTATTCGCCGTCGTCGGCTTGCCTGTTGCCTTGAATTGAGCCAGCAATGCATCAGAGGCCCGTAAAAGGAGCGACGTATCCAAACCGACCGCAATAAAACGCACACCCAAGCCAATGTAATGCTTGGCTAGCGTCGTATCAGTTGTCAAAATGCCTGGCGCTTTGCCCGCTTTTAAAATGCGTGCAATAGCACCGTCGATAGCTGCTTGCACCTCGGGATGACCCGGGTTGCCCACGTGCCCCATGGATGCCGACAAGTCAGCCGGACCAATAAAGACACCTTCAACACCTTCTATTGATGCGATCGCCTCCAAATTTTTCAAGGCAAGACGGGACTCAGCTTGCACCAATAAACACACTTGGGCGTTGGCCTCCTTGGCGTAATTGGGGTAACGCCCCCAGCGTGATGCACGTACGCCCGCCATGCCGCGCAAACCTTCACGCCCAGCTTGATCATCACTTTGTGGGTAGCGGCAAGCACGCACCAAGTCTGCAGCTTGTTCGGGTGTATCGACCATTGGCACGAGCAAGGTTTGCAGACCCAGATCGAGGTATTGCTTGATCAAAGCGGTTTCACCAACGGTCACACGTCCTATCGGGTGCGACGCGTAAGCCGCAATAGTTTGCAGCTGCGACAAAATGCGGTTCACGTCGTTGGGAGCATGCTCGCCATCAATGATGAGCCAGTCAAAACCTGTGCCGGCACAAATTTCAGTGCTGTAGGCGTTGGCTAAACTCAGCCACAAGCCAATTTGTGCTTCAGGACGCAGCAGTGCTTGTTTGAAAGTATTGACAGGTGTTTGCATCGTTCTAATTCCTTTAGTCTACAAAGCGAAATTGCAAGCTTCCCAAGGGGCCGTAGTCGGCATCAAAAACATCGCCTGCTTTGGCTGCCACGGGTTTGGTGAAGGAGCCTGCAAGCACAATTTCTCCTGCTGCCAGGTGTTCGCCCCAAGGCGCAAGCTTGTTCGCCAGCCAAGCTATGCCAACGGCTGGATGCCCCTGAACGCCAGCAGCTAAACCGGTTTCTTCCACCACGTCGTTAAGCCGAAGCACGGCGCCACACCAAGGTAAATCAGTGGTGAGTGGATTGACTTTGTTTGCACCCATCACAATTCCTGCGTTGGCGGCGTTGTCGCTGATCGTGTCGAACACTTTACGCATGACTTTTGTGTGTCGGTCAAATTGTTCAATGCGTGCATCAATGATTTCAATGGCCGGGGTGACGTAGTCTGTTGCCATCAGAACTTGTTCTACGGTGATGTGGGGTCCTTGCAAGGGATGTTTTAAAACAAATGCCAGTTCTACTTCAACACGGGGGGCTATAAAATTTTTGACAGGAATATCCAGAATTTCACCTGC
>CBDUEA010000263.1:0-3530 GCA_965365965.1 uncultured Polaromonas sp.
GTCAAATACTGCTGACAGACAGGTAGAATCTCCTATGAAAATGAAATCTCTCTGATTCAAATAATCCAATAGGAACAAATGAAAAAATTCTTGTGGTTGCTTAAGTGGATACTTAAAGCAGCCATTTTTTTTACGCTGTTCGCGTTTGCGCTGAATAACCAAGAAGAAACCACGGTCCATTTTTTCTTTGGTACGCAGTGGCGCACTTCCTTGGTCATTATTGTGCTGGCCGTTTTTGCTGCAGGTGTCGCCGTCGGCACGCTGGGCATGGTGCCGCGCTGGTTGAAGCACCGGCATGCTGCCATCAAAGCAAAAAAATCTGCGCCCATGGCTTCAACCGTTCATCCATCCACCACAACCGAAAAGCTGACAAATTCGGTTCCTGCTGCACCCACTGATTACCCCTTATGAATTTTGATTTAAGTTGGGTCTTGATAGGTTTACCGATCGCCTTCGTCTTAGGTTGGATCGCATCGCGTTTCGATTTACGCCAGCTGCGCATGGAAAACCGTCAAGCACCCAAAGCGTATTTCAAAGGTTTGAATTTTTTACTCAACGAGCAGCAAGACAAAGCAATAGACGCCTTTATTGAAGCCGTTCAAAGCGACCCCGATACCTCAGAACTTCACTTTGCGCTGGGCAACTTGTTCCGCCGGCGGGGAGAGTTTGACCGCGCCGTGCGTGTGCATGAACACCTGCTCGCACGAGGCGACCTGAGTAAAGCGGACCGCGAGCGCTCACAACATGCTTTGGCGCTCGATTTCCTCAAAGCCGGCCTGCTGGACCGTGCAGAAATTGCGCTGCGTAAATTACAAAATACACCTTACGAAGCGCAATCGCTGTTGTCGCTCTTGGCCATTTATGAACGCTCACGCGACTGGGCCAATGCGTCTGAAATTGCTGAAAAACTGCAAACATTGGGTCAAGGCAGTTTCAGCAGCCGTCAAGCGCACTACCTGTGTGAACAAGCCAGTGTCAAGGTCAATTTAGGTGAGCTTCAATTAGCACAAGCATTGTTGACGCAAGCCGTCAGCGTTGCACCTCAGTCACCGCGTCCACATATTGACCTTGCTGAGGTGACGCACCGTTTAGGCGACGCACACACTGCCTATGAAATTTTGAGCGCGTTGATTGTGCAAGACAGTCTGGTCATTCCATTGGTTGCAGAACAATTTGGCCATTTGGCGCAAGAATGCGGACGCATCGACCAAGCGCTTGCACTGCTGCAACTGAGCTACAAAAAGAACCCATCACTTGACGTGCTTGAAGCTATTGTGCGATTGGATGCACTCACTCCGGCTGGTACCTCGGCACGTGATTGGTACGTCAAGCATTTAGAACGCGAGCCTTCATTGATTGCGGCTGCACAATGGATTTCAGGCGAAAAGCTGGAGCATGAGCAGTTCCATCCGCAGGTGCAGCGCGCCTTGGACCATGCGGTGACGCCATTGCGTCGCTACCGCTGTGCGGCCTGCGGCTTTGAAGCATCCCAGCATTATTGGAATTGCCCGGGTTGCCAAGCTTGGGATAGTTACCCTGCGCGACGCATTGAAGAACTATAAGACCCGAGAAAATACCGTTTCGCCATGGCACCATTGAAATCCATTCCCCAAGAAACCATTGCCAAAGCCAACGTCTTGGTGGTGGGTGATGCCATGCTGGACCGCTACTGGTATGGCGCGGTGGACCGCATTTCTCCAGAAGCACCCGTCCCCGTCATGCGCGTCACCCGTGAAGAGGATCGCATTGGTGCAGCTGCCAATGTGGCTTACAACGTCGTCACCATGGGTGCGCAAGCTTCCCTCCTCACGGTTGTTGGCCAAGATGAAGCGAGCCATAAACTAGAGGCGCTGGTGGCTAAAACGGGTATCACCCCCTACTTCGGGCGCGATGCCGAACTCCAAACCACGGTAAAACTGCGTGTGATTGGTCGCCAACAGCAACTGCTGCGCATTGATTTTGAAAATACACCCAAGACAGAGTCTTTGGCATCGCAAACCGCGTTATTCAGCCAGTTGTTACCCAGCCACAATACAATTTTGTTCTCAGACTATGCCAAAGGTGGCTTGGCGCATGTGGTCGACATGATTGCCATCGCCAGAGCGGCCAACAAAGTGGTGTTGATTGACCCCAAGGGTTCTGACTACACGCGTTATAGCGGTGCAACGGTGATCACACCCAACAAGAGTGAGTTGCAAGTTGCTATTGGCGGCTGGACGGATGAAGCGCAGCTGCTTGAAAAAGCACAAAATTTACGCACCCAACTCAAGCTCGACGCCATCTTGCTGACGCGCAGCGAGGAAGGTATGACCTTGTTTGATGCAGACGGCGCCTTGCATGTGCCTACCCAAGCTTTGGAAGTTTTTGATGTCACCGGCGCTGGCGACACCGTAATTGCGACCCTGGCAACGCTCGTTTCAGCGGGTTTAACTTTGCGCCAAGCAATGCCCTACGCCAACAAAGCTGGTGGTATTGTGGTGGGTAAACTCGGCACAGCGACCGCATCTTACGAGGAATTATTTGCATGAGCATCTCTTTGAACGAAAACTCTAAACGCGTTGTAGTCACCGGTGCGGCCGGCTTCATCGGCGCCAACATCGTCAAGGGGCTCAACACGCGCGGCATCAGCAACATCATTGCCGTGGATGACATGACGCAGGGCGACAAGTTTCGCAATTTGGCTGATTTACACATTGCCGATTACGTGGATGCCAGTGTTTTTTATGAGCGTTTTGCCAACAAAGCCTATGGCAAAGTCGAGGCCGCCTTTCATGAAGGCGCATGCAGCGACACCATGGAGCAAAACGGCAAGTACATGATGGACAACAACTATCGCGTGTCTTGCGACTTGTTTACAGCCTGTCAAGTACAAGGCACACGCTTGCTTTATGCCTCATCAGCCGCCACCTATGGCGGCAGCACCACATTTCGCGAAGCTGCTGAGTTTGAGCGACCACTTAATGTCTACGGCTATTCCAAGCTGCTGTTTGACCAACGACTGCGACGCGAACTGGGCGACAGCTTTGCAGGCGCGACCAGCCAAGTTGCAGGTTTTCGATATTTCAACGTTTACGGTGCGCGCGAACAGCACAAAGGCCGCATGGCCAGCGTTGCGTTCCACCAATTTCACCAATTCCAAAAAGAAGGCCACGTCAAACTCTTTGGTGCATACGGTGGCTATGCAGCGGGTATGCAAGAGCGCGATTTTGTCTATATCGATGACGTGGTTGCCGTCAACCTGTGGTTTTACGACCATCCAACCGTGTCTGGCATTTTCAACTTGGGTTCAGGCCGGGCGCAACCTTTCAATGATGTGGCGTTAGCCGTGGTGAATAGCCTACGGCAAATGCAGTCAACATCCACTGCGCAAGCAGCATTAACTTTGACGCAAGCTGTTGATCTGGGCTTAATTACTTACGTGGATTTTCCTGACGCTTTGGTTGGCAAATACCAATGCCACACCCAAGCCGATTTGACAACTTTGCGTTCTGTCGGCTGCCAGCATGAATTTGCCAATGTGACCCATGGCG
>CBDUEA010000264.1:0-3514 GCA_965365965.1 uncultured Polaromonas sp.
AAGGTTATCAACATCGCCTCGATTGACGGTTTGTCGGTCAATCCGCAAGAAACCTACTCGTACGCCGCCAGCAAAGCCGGTTTGATTCATCTGACCAAGCGCATGGCGCTGCGTTTGGCGCAAGAAAACATTGCCGTCAGCGCCATTGCGCCGGGTGCATTTGCCTCCGAGATGAACAAAGTGGCCCGTGACCACGGTGCCGAGGTTGCCAAACGCGTGCCCGCAGGGCGCGTGGGGGTGGATGAAGACATGGCCGGTACGGCGATTTTCTTGGCCTCACGCGCGGGTGACTATGTGGTGGGTGCGACGCTGGTCGTGGACGGTGGCGTGTCCTTCACTCGGCACGGGGACGAAGAACACTGACCTGAGCCAGCCAACGCCACGCTTGCTAGACGTTTTATTTGCAGTCGCCTAGGCGGCGGATTTCCATCACATTTTTGGAATCGGTATTCATTTGTTTACCACGCATGGCGGTTTTGCTGGTATGCACTTGGGTATCACCTTTTTGCTCAAAACTACCGACCACCGTCATCTTCATGTCGGTTCCCTCGCACACCTGCGTGTACTGACCGCTGCCGCCAGAACCGCTGAAACTGGTCATGGTGCATTTGAAGCCGCCCTTTTTGGGGTCACTCATCATTTGACGACCTTCGTCTACGTCTTTTTGGGTGACGCACTTCTTAAACGACGTAGGCGGCATTTTTATGGTCCCCGCGCCAGGGATGCCACTCATCTCAATGGTCATTTTGTAATCGTACATACCCGGCTTGAAACCCGTTGCCTTGGCCCAAGCGGCGTAATCGGTGTTGCTGATTTGCGCCATGGTGACCGTACCGGCGAGCATTGTCAACCCACATAGAATCAAATGAAAAGGCTTGTTAAAGCGCATAAAAACTCCACAAATTTGGCAACATGCTGCCCAAGATTACACCTTGTGATGTGGCGCTCGTCAAGCGAAGTGTGATCACTTGATGCGTGCTCATCGACTCCAAGTGTCTTAGACCATCGCGCGCAACTCATGTGCTGCATCCTGAAGCAGCGGCAGCAGATCGCGCTGGTAACTATTGGGTTGCAAGCGCTCCTTGGAAGTCACCACATTCAGTGCGGCCACCGTTTTGCCCTGCATGTTGCGCAGTGGCACCGCCAAGGCGTGCACCCCCAGTTCGTGCTCTTCGCTGGCAATGGCGTAATCGTTTGTTTTAGCTTGCGCCACGATGCCTCGAAACTGGGCTGCATCCGTACAGGTATAGCTGGTTAGCCGCGGAAGCAAGCGATTGGCAGTCCAAACTTCGAACTGTGCGTCCGTCATGGCAGCCAAGAGTACACGGCCCGTGGAGGTGGCATAGGCTGGCAATCTTGCGCCTAAATGAAGTCCATAAGCCAAAGTGCCGGCATATTTGTTAACTTCATTGCTATTTTTTTCATAGTTATCTCGTGTGTTGTACATGCGCTCCGAGCGACCCCGCTCGTTGCCACTGCGGGCAACGATGACGACTTGGTCATCATCCAGCACCACGGCGGAGAACGATTCACCAGTTTGCGCCGCCAAACGGTTCAGCGTTGGCTGCAAGACACGTGGCAGACGTGCCGAAGCCAAATAGCTACCGGAAAAGCGTAATACCTTGGCAGACAACCAGTAATAACTTCCGTCCGTCTCCAAATAGCCCAAATGCGCCAAGGTCATCAAATGCCGGCGCGCTGCCGCGCGGGTGATACCGGCGCGCTGGGCGGCCAAGGTGGCGTTCAGGCGCTGACGCTCGGTGTCAAAACTCTCCAGCACGGCCATGCCTTTGGCCATTCCGGCAATGAAGTCGGCTGGCGCAATGCTCGGCGCGGAGGCGGTTAGCGGGATGTTCATGCTGTGTGCGATAGCTATAAAAATGTCAATTTTGTGCGATAGTCGCGCAATGATGGCGATCATCGCACAACTTGTCAACACCGCACTGGCGCAAAACCAGCGCAAGAATTAAGCTTGCAAACAATGCAAATGCGTTTGTTTGCAACCCCACAGGAGAGATTTCATGACTTCCCCCAACACCCAAGCACACACCAAAACACGCACCCAAGTGGCCATCATTGGCGGGGGGCCCTCAGGTTTGTTACTGGGTCAGCTGTTGCACAAAGCGGGTATTGAGGCGATTGTTCTGGAGCGCCAAACTGGTGATTATGTGTTGTCGCGTATCCGTGCAGGCGTTTTGGAACAAGTCTGCATTGACCTGCTGGACGAAGCCGGCGTCGGCGAGCGCATGCACAAAGAGGGTTTGCTGCATGGCGGTTTTGAGATGTTGTACAACGGCAAACGCCATCGCGTTGACATGAACAAGCTCACGGGCGGCAAAAACGTCATGGTTTATGGCCAAACAGAGTTGACCAAGGATTTGATGGACGCCCGCGCAGCTGCCAACTTGCCAACTGTTTACGAAGCTCGCAACGTCGCTGTGCACGACTTTGACAGCAAAAAACCACGCGTCACCTATGAAAAAGACGGCATAAACTATGAGATTGCCTGTGATTTCATCGCCGGTTGCGACGGCTTTCACGGCGTTTGCCGCGCCAGCGCTCCGCGTAGCGCCATCACCGAGTACGAAAAAGTCTACCCGTTTGGCTGGTTGGGCTTGCTGTCAGACACCCCGCCGGTGCACGATGAGTTGATTTACGTGAACAGTCCGCGTGGTTTTGCCCTGTGCTCGCAGCGCAGCAAAACCCGCAGCCGATACTACCTGCAAGTGCCCTTGACCGACCGCGTAGAAGAATGGACAGATGATGCCTTTTGGCAAGAACTGCGCCTGCGCTTAGACGGTGAGGGGCGCGACAAATTGATCACAGGTCCGTCGATTGAGAAAAGCATCGCGCCGCTACGCAGCTTCATCACGGAGCCGCTGCGCTTTGGCCGCATGTTCTTGGCGGGCGATGCGGGTCACATCGTCCCGCCGACGGGTGCTAAAGGACTGAATTTAGCGGCAACGGACGTGAAATACCTCTCCAGCGCGATCATTGAGTATTACCAAGAAAAAACCGAGGCCGGTATCAACGGCTATTCGGAACGTTGTTTGAAACGAATTTGGAAAGGCGAGCGCTTTTCATGGTGGTTCACGCAGCTGATGCACCGCTTTCCGGATGACGGTGCGATAGTCGCCAAGTTCCAAGAAGCGGAGCTGGATTACTTGATGCATTCCGAGGCGGGCTCGCGCTCTATCGCTGAAAACTACGTGGGCTTACCGCTGGATTTTGGCAACTAGTTATTGGCTCTCAAACCCGTCAAAAACGACCAAAACTGTCTAAAAACCACGTTTTATAGTGTGATTTTGGCTATAGCCGGCGTATTTGTTCATTAGTTTGCTATTTAATATACAGCTTACGTTGCCCCCCCCCAACTTTATACTGCTCCGCGCAAGGCGCGGCGGTACTGCATGGCCTCAGCTACATGGGTGACTTGGGTATTATGTGCGCCCGCGAGGTCGGCAATGGTTCTGGCGACTTTCAAAGTGCGGTGCGTGGCACGGGCGGACCAGCC
>CBDUEA010000265.1:0-3506 GCA_965365965.1 uncultured Polaromonas sp.
AGCAGGGGCAGTCTGAACTGTTGGTGCAAAGCAACTTGGTCGGTATGGCTATAAACTTACCTGCTCCATTGAACAAACCCGCGCAGTCGAGCTGGCCTTTGCGTTATGACAATGCATTGATCGACAAATCAATAGTGCCAGAGCGTGATGGTCAAGTGCGGTTAAAAGACCAAATCCATGTAACGCTTGATAAGTTAGCGGAAGTTAAAATCACACGCGATGTGTCTGGGGCAGAGCCTCGTGTGATTCAAGGCGGTATCAGTGTGGGATTAGAGGCGGGTGAATCGGCACCTGAGCCTTCTAGCGGTATCGGAGCCAACATCAATGTCGCCTATTTAGATGTGGATCAATGGACGAAAGTGTTCGCATCTTTAACTGACAAAGCCAATGCCAATGCCAACACCAACGGCAGCGCAGTGAAGCCACCTCTCAAAACGTCACCAAGCACGCTGGCAATTGCTACTTCTAATTTTGCACGGGACTATATACCCAACAATGTTGCTTTGCGTGCTAAAGAGTTGATTGTTCAAGACCGAAAATTTGAAAACATTGTGTTGGGTGGGTCGCACGATGGATCGACCTGGCGTGCCAACGTCGAAGCTCGGCAATTGAGCGGCTATGTAGAGTATCGTCAGCCAGTTTCTGCAACGGGGGCGGGTCGTTTGTATACTCGACTGGCGCGCTTGTCTGTGGGCGAGGCGCAAGCCAAAGATGTCGAGAAATTGCTGGATGAGCAACCTGCCAGTATTCCTGCCGTAGATTTGGTGGTCGAAGATTTTGAGTTGAAGGGTCGTAAATTTGGGCGCGTTGAAGTTGAGGCTGTAAATTTGGCAGCAGTTGCGAACAAGGGGTTTTCAGCGGGTCGAGAATGGCGTCTGAATCGTTTGAATGTGACGATGCCCGAGGCCAAGTTTGCAGCGACGGGTTCGTGGTCAGATGCGCAAGCAAGCGGATCAAGTAATGGCGTCACTGGTCAAACTGCCGCTGAGCGCCGCACGACCAGTATGGACTTCAAGTTGGATATTGCAGATTCTGGTCAATTGCTCAACCGATTTGGTTTGAAAGATGTGGTCTTGGGTGGAAAAGGAAAATTGGAAGGGAAGCTGGCTTGGCGTGGTTCACCTTTATCCATGAATTACCCCACGATGACTGGGCAATTCAATGTCAATATCGAAAGAGGTCAATTTTTAAAAGCAGATCCGGGTATGGCCAAGCTTTTGAGCGTGCTAAGCATGCAGTCCATTATGAAACGTTTGACGCTTGATTTTCGCGATGTTTTTAGTGAAGGTTTTGCTTTTGATTTCGTGCATGGTGATGTGGCTGTTGATCGTGGCCTGGCGACAACCAATAATATTCAAATGAGTGGCGTCAATGCGGTTATTTTGCTGGACGGAAAGTCGGATATTGCCAAAGAAACGCAGGATTTACGCGTGTTGATTGCGCCTGAAATTAATGCAGGCATGGCCTCATTACTGGTTGCTACGGCGATTAATCCAGCCATTGGTTTGAGTACATTTTTAGCGCAATTGTTTTTACGTCAACCCTTGATAGAAGCGGCTACAAAAGAGCTTCACGTTCAAGGGACATGGTCTGACCCACAAATCACGCAAGTCAGTCGGTCGAGCAAGCCTGCAAGTAAATAGCGGTAAGCTATGAATTCAGTGATGGGGTCAATGTTGCAAAAATGAGGAGGCATTTCCATGAAAGTAGCTGCTATACAAATGGTCGCAGGAAGCGATTTACAAACCAATCTTGATCACGCCTATGCCTTGTTCAAACAAGCCGCATTGATGGGCGCTGAATTGGCAGCGCTACCTGAATACTTTTGCCTGATTGGTGGCAAAGATACCGATAAACTGAGCATTGCCGAACCCATTGACATAGGCACGAATACTGGAAAAATTCAACAATTTTTGTCACAAACAGCGCGTGAATTGAATTTATGGATTGTCGGTGGAACCCTACCAGTGGCAACGCTAGATCCTAGCCGCGTTCGCAACAGTGTGTTGGTTTATTCCCCCAAGGGTGAACTGGTCACACGCTACGACAAAATTCATTTATTTCGGTTTGACAATGGCAGAGAAAGCTATGATGAGTCGCATGTTTTAGAGCGTGGCAATGAACCCGTAACCTTCAACTTACCGTCTATCGATGGACATACGTGGCGAGTTGGTCTGAGCGTTTGCTACGACATGCGCTTTCCGGAACTGTACCGTACTCAAGAAGCCGATGTTTGGCTGGTGCCAAGTGCATTTACCTACACCACAGGGCAAGCACATTGGGAGGTGTTATTGCGAGCCAGAGCCATTGAGAACTTGGCTTATGTGATTGCGCCAGCGCAAGGTGGAACGCATCCAACAGGACGGCAAACTTGGGGGCACAGCATGGTGATTGAGCCTTGGGGACAAGTTTTGGGCATGTTGGCTGAAGGTGAGGGCGTTGTCGTCGCAGCGTTAGACGCCAGCCATTTACTACGCGTGCGCAGCCAATTGCCAGCCTTGCAGCATCGCGTGTTATGAATGAATATTTTCTGAATCAGGTTTCTTTGAAGTGTCAGTGTCAGTGGGATTTAGGACAGGTTCGCCGTTTTTTCTGCCAGAAAACATGGTCCACCAGACAATCAACACCAAAACCAACAGCGCACCCAGCGCTTCGAGAAAAAGCAGAACCATGAAACGCTTCCTATATTTTTTAATTCAAATTTTGATTGTAGGTACTTTGGCTGCTTGTGTGAGCGGCCCGCCTCTGGACGATAGGAGTAGTACTCAATCCGTGGATGATAACGGTCCGTTGCCAGATAGCATTTTGCAATCTAAAAGTCGATGGGTGCCGGTGCGCTGGCGAGAGCTGCCAGGTTGGTCGGAAGATGCACAAAGTTTGCACGATGCGTGGGGTGCATGGCTCAGAAGCTGTGAAAAACCCGCCACAGCGCTTGCTAACCTGTGTGCAGAGGTCAGAAGCTTAAGCATTGCCAGTGTCGCTAAACAGCGAGCTTGGATGATGCAAAAATTGCAACCTTATCGTGTAGAAACGTTGCAAGGACAAAGTGAAGGTTTGTTGACTTCTTATTACGAGCCTGTTTTGGTGGCTTCACGTACACCTCGTCCTGGATTTTCTGTACCCTTGTATCGGCCACCGGCTGGTTTAAATTCTAAAAGCCCTTGGTACACGCGTCAAGAAATAGACTCTGTGCCGCAAGTGAAAGCACAGCTTCGGGGTTTTGAACTGGCTTATGTAGCAGACCCAATTGATGCGCTGATTCTGCAAATCCAAGGCTCAGGTCGCGTGAATATGTTGGAGGCGGATGGGACACGGCGCACCGTGCGTTTGGCCTTTGCGGCCACCAATGAACAAGGGTATAAAAGTGTTGGCAGTTGGTTGCTGAATCAGGGGGCTACCCGCGATGTGTCGTGGGTAGGCATCAAAAATTGGGTCGCACAAAACCCGCAACGTGTGAACGAGTTGCTGTGGAGTAATCCGCGCGTGGTGTTTTTCCGAGAGGAAGC
>CBDUEA010000266.1:0-3501 GCA_965365965.1 uncultured Polaromonas sp.
AAGACATCCTCATGAACGATATACGCCGCACCATTTTGTGGGTGATTTTTGGCTTTTCTATGGTCTTGTTGTGGGATCAATGGCAGATTCACAACGGTCACAAACCTACTTTTGGTCTGGGTCAAGCCAAAACACAAGCTGCAGCGCCTGCGAACGCCGTGACTGCAACCAGCAACGGCGTGCCAAATGCTATCAATACTACAGCTAACAATGCATCAAATCTGCCGGCTACCGCTCAAAATGGTGCTAATCCTTCGGTTGCAGCTGCGCCCGCTATACCGAAAGAACGTTTCGTCGTCACCACCGACACCTTGAAGCTGACGTTTGACACCGAAGGCGGCTCTTTGGTCCGCACAGAGTTTCTAAAATACCCCGACATGGCCGATAAAACCAAAGGCTTTGTCTTGCTCGATGACAGCAAAGACCGCATTTACAACGCGCAAACCGGTTTGATCGGTGCGGCCGGCTCAGATGCTTTGCCGACCCACAAAACAGTGATGACCGTCTTGCCTGGCCCACGTGAACTGGCTGCTGGCCAAGACGCGTTGACTGTCAAGTTCGAGTCCCCGGATGTCGGCGGCGTCAAGCTGATTAAAACCTACACCCTCAAGCGCGGCGCTTATGACATGGCGGTGAAGTACGATGTGATCAACACCGGTACACAAGCTGTCTCCCCGCAGCTGTACTTACAACTCGTGCGTGATGGCAACAAGCCACCGGGCGAGTCATCGTTCTACTCTACCTTCACCGGCCCGGCTATTTACACCAGCGCCAAAAAGTACCAAAAAGTCGAATTTTCTGACATTGAGAAAAACAAAGTCGACGTTGAAAAGCAAGCCACCGAAGGTTACGTGGCGATGGTGCAACACTACTTTGCCAGCGCTTGGATCTTGGGCGACAACATCAAGCGCGAGTTGTTTTTGCGCAAAGTTGACACCAATTTGTACGCTGTTGGCATGATCACCCCCATCGATGCCATCGCACCGGGTGCCTCGAAATCAATTGAGTCTCACTTTTTCGTCGGTCCTCAGGTTGAAAAATCACTGGAAACCATCGCCCCCGGTTTGGAATTGGTCAAAGACTACGGCTGGCTGACCATTTTGGCCAAGCCGCTGTACTGGCTGTTGGACAAGCTGCACAGCTTCATCGGCAACTGGGGTTGGTCCATCATCGCCCTTGTGTTGCTCTTGAAAATCATGTTCTACTGGCTCAATGCCAAGGCATACGCCAGCATGGCCAAGATGAAATCGGTCGGCCCGCGCATCACCTCTATGCGTGAGCGCTTGAAGGACAAGCCGCAAGAAATGCAGCAAGAGATGATGAAAATCTACCGTGAAGAAAAGATCAACCCGATGGGCGGCTGCTTCCCCATCATGGTCCAAATTCCGGTGTTCATTGCGCTGTACTGGGTGCTTTTAAGCTCGGTCGAGATGCGCAATGCGCCGTGGGCACTGTGGATTCACGATTTGGCCTCACCCGATCCGTTCTACATCCTGCCTATCGTTATGACCATGACGACCATGTTGCAAACCGCTTTGAATCCCGCACCGCCGGACCCCTTGCAAGCCAAAATGATGTGGTTCATGCCGTTGGCATTCTCGGTCATGTTCTTCTTCTTCCCGTCCGGCTTGGTGCTGTACTGGATTACGAATAACATCTTGTCCATCGGTCAACAGTGGCTCATCAATACCCGCATGGGCGTGCCACCGCAGTTCAATCTCCCGAAATTTAAATAATTCGGTGAATCGCTAAACCAAGGGTCGCAATTGCTGCGACCCTTTTTTATTGGACAATCCCTTCATGCATCACTTCTCCACCCCACCCATCGTCGCCATCGCCACTCCCCCCGGGCGCGGGGCGGTCGGCATTGTGCGGGTCTCGGGGCGCGGCATCACGGGGCTGATTCAAGCGCTGTGTGGCCGAGACTTGAAGCCGCGCGAGGCGACCTATTTGCCCTTTCGAGATGCCGCAGGCGAGCCGATAGACCACGGTTTGGCGCTCTACTTTCCCGCCCCACACTCCTTCACAGGCGAGGATGTTTTAGAACTCCAAGCCCACGGCGGGCCAGTGGTGATGCAGCTCTTGTTGGCACGCTGCTTGGCAGCGGGGGCTGAAACTGACGCAACAACGACACTGCCCAAACTGGCTGGCTTACGCGTCGCTCAACCCGGCGAGTTCACCCAGCGGGCTTTTTTGAACGACAAAATGGACTTGGCACAAGCCGAGGCCGTGGCCGATTTGATCGACGCCAGCACCGAAGCAGCCGCCCGCAGCGCCACCCGCAGTTTGTCGGGCGAGTTTTCGAAAGAAATCCACAGCCTGCGCGACGCGCTGATTCACCTGCGCATGTTGGTTGAGGCAACGCTGGACTTCCCCGAAGAAGAGATTGATTTCCTGCAAAAAGCAGACGCCGCCGGCCAGCTGGACCGCTTGCAAGCGACGCTGGCGCGGGTCATGCAGCGGGCCGGTCAAGGCGCTTTATTGCGCGAAGGCATCAAGGTTGTCATTGCCGGGCAGCCCAATGCGGGCAAATCGTCCTTGCTCAACGCGCTGGCAGGTGCTGAGCTTGCCATCGTCACGCCGATTGCGGGCACGACGCGTGACAAAGTGCAGCAAACCATCCAAATCGATGGCGTGCCGCTGCACATCATCGACACCGCTGGCTTGCGCCACAGCGAGGATGAAGTCGAAAAAATCGGCATTGAACGCGCCTGGGCCGAGATTGAACAGGCCGACGCCGTGCTGTTTTTGCACGATTTGGTGCGCTGGCAAGACCCCACAAGTGCCGCCAGCTACCAAGCGGCCGACGCTGCCATTGCCAGCCAACTCAGCAGCCTGTTACCCAGCCGCGTGCCGGTGATTCAGGTCTGGAACAAGGTTGATGCGGTTGAAATGGTGGACGCGGTCGCTGCCGTTAAAGTCAGTTTGGTTGAAAGGGCGGCTGAACAGGGCTATATACGCCTGTCTGCCAAAAGCGGTCAAGGCTTGGACGAACTGCGCCAAACCCTGCTCCAAGTCGCCGGCTGGCAGCCCGCCGCTGAGGGTGTCTACATCGCCCGCGAACGCCACGTGCAGGCTTTACGACAAGTGAGTACCCACTTACAGCAAGCAGATGGTCAACTCAAAGCCAAATCCCAAGCGCTGGACTTGCTCGCTGAAGAGCTACGCTTGGCACAAAATGCACTGGGCGACATCACCGGCGAGTTCACCTCCGACGACTTGCTGGGCGTGATTTTCTCGAAGTTTTGCATTGGAAAATAAGTCATATTCACACGCATGGGCCAAAACAGCTCAAAATCAGTGCTAATTTGATAGCAATAAAAGCAATCAATACGCCGGCTAAAGCGAAAAAACCGTTCTTTTTAGTCACGAAACAAACCTAAAGTCCACTTTGGCAAGTTTCAGTCTCATTTTAGAGTGCTATTTTTGATATAGCCAGCGTATTTATTTAATAGTTTGCTATCAAAATAGTGATGAAATAACCAGTTCTTGTTTTTAGAT
>CBDUEA010000267.1:0-3490 GCA_965365965.1 uncultured Polaromonas sp.
CCCGGTCAAGGGCGGCAGCACGGTGATTGCCTTTGTCACCGACCCGGACGGCTACAAGATTGAGCTGATCGAGCGCGCAGAGGATGCCGCCGGCGGTGGTCTGCGCTAAGACTGCTTAGCCATTCTGGAAATATGATTTCGATAGATTAAAGCGCTTACGTAGTAAGCATTAGAAGGTTTTTTTGCTTGATAAAAACCGCTCAAAATCCGTCAAAAAAAGGGCGGTTGAGCAGGTTGCCTTGAAAGGCGTCGCAGCCAAGTGCTCACACGATGCCTAGCAACTGTTCCTCAAAATCCTCTGGTGCAGCGGTCAAGTCTATGGTTTTGAATCGCATGCGATGGCCTTGCAGCTCGACGTATTCGTCCAGTGCACCGCCAACCTGAGGGTGCAACAGCATGCCTTCGCTTTGCATACCACGCGCTTGCAGCTCTGATTCTTGTGTTCTCAGGTAGGCATATAGCTGGTACAAATAGCCGCTTCTGAGGACTTTTTCGCGATAACGTGTTGCACCAAAAATTTGGGTGAACTTGGTATCAATTACCAGCTTTCGCTTCTGGCCTACATGCACCAGCTCGATATCGGTCTGCATACCGGGCAAATGCGCTCTGATCGCCTCACTGGCACCATCAATAGGCCAGCTGAGCTTGCGGCCATGCTGCACCTGCCATCCCAGCGTCTGCAGTTTGATACGCAACGCATTGGCCACAGCCTTTTCAAATAGCCTGCGCACCAAATACACATTCGTATCCACCGCAACCGCGTGCGAGTTTCCCGTTTGCTCGCTGGGTATCAGCGCTTCAAACGCCATTTTGGCTAAACCCACCATCAATAGGTCGGCTGTTTCATTGCGGCTGATTTGGTCTGCGGCTATTGCCGCGCGCGTTGGTTTCTGCGCTGAAACTCCCAAACGCCCCAACCCATGGGACAGTGAGCGACACTCGTGTGCCACCTCAGGTGCGTTCACCATCAACGCCAAATAATCCAGCGCGGCGCGCACCAGGCGATTGCGCGGTGTATCCATGGTGTGCTCTTCAAAATGGCACGCTACACGGCCTCGATCCAGCAGCTGTCCTGTGGCCGTGCCCAAGATATCAATACGCCCACGCACACGCGCGAGCACTGCGTGCTTGGGCTGATACCCCCGGCTCAGGTTGCGGCGCAACCGCTCCTGCACGACACGTGCCAGTAGCCTCGCAACCAGCTCTGGCAAGTCTCTGGCCGCTTCTGTCTCGACATTGAGCGAGCCCTTAAAGCGCACCAGATCTGCTGCATACAAAAAAAGCAGCCAAATGTTGCGCAGTGGAATTTTTGCCGCCATGTGCTCAAGCTTGCTTGAGCAGCTGCTCTATTGCCTCGTCAGCGCGCTCGGGGGTATCAAACCAGTATTCGTGCAGCAAGAGGCCAATTTCTGAGTGCACCACCTCGTTGAACCAGGCCTGCGCATCGGCCACTGGCGAATGGGGGGTCACATAAGAATGACCCACCTGAAACTGCGGCCCAAGGGCACGGTCTGAAGCCACTTTCTGATTCAGGGTATCCAACGCAGCCTTGATGCGCGCACTGGCTATGGCGTCAACCCCCTTGGCTTCGCACCAATTGCTCCACGCTGCGTTCAAACTGGGCGCCAGCGTTACAAATGCAAAGCGACGGCGCAAGGCCAAGTCCACCAACGCAAGTGAACGGTCAGCCAAATTCATCGTGCCAATCACGTACAGGTTCTCTGGCACATAGACCTTCTCGCCGGGTGCCTTGCGATACGCCAACTCCATCGCATCGACGCGTGAACGCTTGCTACTTTCCAGCAACGTCAGCATTTCGCCCAAAACCTGCGCTGGGTTGCCACGGTTGATCTCTTCAATGATCAATACATGGTCTACATCCGGCTGTACTCTGGCGGCTTCCACCACCTGTAAAAATAGTCCATCTGTCAGCACCAAACGCCCGTCCCCACCGGGCCGGTAGCCACGAACAAAATCCTCGTAAGAAAGGGATGGATGGAACTGCACGACACGCAACTGTTCGTCCGGCACCTCCTTTTTTCCTATCAAGGCTTTGGCAAGACGTTTGGCCAGCCAAGTTTTTCCGGTACCCGGCGGGCCTTGCAGAATCAGGTTCTTCTTGTCAGTCCAGCGCTTGAGCATGCCTGCCAATTCGGCTTCAGCCACAAAACAGCCTTCGGCCACGATGTCTGAGATGCCATAAGTTACGGCTTCCGGTACTTGCTCGACCAGTTCCTCAACATCGTCATCTGCCTGCGCAACATCTGTACTCAATGCATCAGCGCCCTCGCCCTGGAACCGGTCGCGCCAATACGGCTGGGCCATGAAGTAGCCATAGTCTTGTGGTGCGCCCTCAAACACAAACGAAACCAAGCGCCGAGCCAATTCTTCATCCTCCACTCTGGCGCGCGTAATGGTGGAACGGTAGGTGTAGAAGTACCACTCCTTAGGCTGAGACTGCGGCTCCCACTCCACATCCACCGTGCGACCATCGCCATGGTTGCGGGTGACAGTGCCAACCGCCTTGATCTTCATGGCGCTCACCGACCTGCCCCGGTTGTCAAACGGTATGCCATGCTTGCGCACAAACGCGGCCTTGATGGCAATGCGGTCACCAGGCTTCATATCCCGCACCTGATCTAAAACTTGTCTTGGTAGCCGTTTTGCTAAATGCCTTCTTTTAAAAAGCGCCACGGCTTGCACTTCAGACAGTGATTCGGATTGCTTGCCCAACTCCGTCAACGCCCACACCCCGCGCTTTGGCGAATACATCCAACCCGCTTTGGTCATATAAAACCGCGCCCATGCTGCGCGGTTCTCGAATGTGGGGCGGCCGTTTTGATTGACTTGAACCAAGTCATCCCCAGTCAGGCCTCCATGCTCAGCGATATGGTCATACACCTGTCGTGCAGTCGCTTGCCCATCAAAGTGCAGTAAAGCTTGATGCACCGGTTCAAAGTAGCTCACAAACTGTGGCACACCTTCAATTTTTGCCTGAAATACGGACATGGCGATGTTTACTCCCTCGGGTCTACGGTCCGCGCAGCGCGGCCTTGATGTTTTGTTGATGACTACTGACTTCTCAGGCCGCTTGCGCAGCTATTCGCGGCAGCTCGGTTCATATTCGCTCCAGCCTACTTTCCCCAAAATAGTAATGATGAACTTGGCGCAAATATCTGCTTGACGGAGCAGTTACTTATCCAAGAGTGTCTCCAAGCACGCCGCACAATCTGTAACTGAATATGTGGGGTAGAAGCTTACCCAGACCAAGACCTCCCCCTATCGTGCAGCACTGAATGAAGGGCCCAAGAGACTCGGTTAGATTGATCGTCGATAAAACTTATGGCGTTTCAGACGCCATTTCTTGGCGGCTGGAGTCGCCATTCAGGCTACATGAGCAGGTTTGTAGATGCCGGAATTTTCTCAATTTGTTGAGTAACCATCCCCCGGCAAAGCCGGGGGCTTTCAATTTGTGAGCCGCTCAAAGCGG
>CBDUEA010000268.1:0-3489 GCA_965365965.1 uncultured Polaromonas sp.
ATTCGGACCGATCAAACCATGAATGGTGCCATTCGCAATTTGCAAATCGACCTGGTTGAGCGCTTTCAAGCCACCGAATTGCATCAAGATTTGCTTAGCTTCCAGCAAGAAACCGGAGTTATTTTTTGTGGCTGCTGATAAAGCTAAACCATGGCTGGCTGAGACCGATGCACGCGCATGAGCAACGGGTGCTGATTTAAAGAAGCGACCAAAGGTATCGCGCGCAAAACCGACAACGCCATCTTGCAAGTAATACACCACAAACAGTATCAACAATCCAAAGATTGTTAAGCGCCAATCGGTGATATTTTCTAATTGGAATGAAAAAATGGCCATTGCTGTGGTGGCAATCACTGGAACAGCCAGTTCACGCAAGGTTTTAACTTTACGTGAGATGTTATAAAGCGCCATGGCAGCCACTGCAATGGCCAGCACCGTCGCAATGATGCGAAACAGGCTGATGTCTGAGAGCAGACTAGGCAGCATCACCACAATCACGGCACCGATGAGCGCACCAGAACGGGTCTTGCGGCCACCCATGATGACTGCCAGCAAGAATAAAATCGTCAGCTCAAAGTTGTAGGTGTTTGGAGAAATATACTCCTCAGAATAAGTGTACAAAGCGCCCGCCAAGCCAGCAAACGCAGCACTGATCACGAAAGCGTAAACTTTGTAGCGGTAGACAGACACCCCCATACAGTCGCAGGCAACGGGGCTGTCACGCAAGGCTTCAAAAGCGCGGCCCAAATGAGATTTCAAAATACGATGGACGAAGAAAAGTGCCAATGCCATCAAAATCAGTACCACGTAGTAGTACTCCACCTCATTGAGTTTGTGACCAAACATCAGCGGTTTAGGAACTTTGATGCCAATTGGGCCTTCGGTCAAAAAAGTCATTTCATTGATCAAAATCTGAATGATCGTGCCAAAAGCCAAGGTCACCATTGCTAAATAAGGACCCGTCACCCGCAGTGCAGGCAAGGCGAGAATTGCACCAAAAATAGCCGTGAGACCCATTGCTGCAGGAACGGCTAGAAAGAAAGGCACGCCCAGTTTGAAAAACAAAGCGCCTGCTGCATAGGAGCCCACACCAAACAAGCCAGCATGACCCAATGAAACTTGACCTGTGTAGCCAACCACGATATCGAGCCCAAACAGCAAAATGGCATAAATCAGAATGGTCTCTACCAAGTGTATGTAATACGGGTTTGGGACAAGGGTGGGGAAAAGCGCAAGTCCAGCGAGACAGACCAGTGCGAGGAAGAATGATTTTTGAATTTTCATGGTTCGAATCGAAGGTCAGACTTTTTTGATGGCCATTTTGCCGAACAGTCCGGCGGGTTTGACGGCAAGCACAAGCAGAAGCAGTACCAGTCCAGGGACGTCTTTGTAGCCGGTTGAGAGGTAAAAGCCCGTGGTGGTTTCGGCAATGCCCAAAATCAAACCACCGACAATAATGCCCATGCCAGAGTTAAGACCGCCAATAATGGCGACGGCAAAGGCTTTGAGTCCGAGGACTGCGCCCATGGTCGCGCCTGTCAATGTCAGAGGGGCGACCAAGACGCCTGCTACAGAAGCTGTGATAGAAGACAAGGCATATGAAAACGTGATGACGGCACTGGTATTGATGCCCATCAGTGAGGCTGCGTCACGGTCGTTGGAGGTGGCTACCACCGCTTTACCGTAAATAGATTTGCGGTTGAAAATTTCAACCGCTGCCATCATCGCTAATGCACCCACCACGACCACAATCTCCATGGGCAAAATGTTGGCACCAAAGAGTTTGATGGGCGCTTCAGACAAAGGCGACGGAAATTTCAAATCGTCTTTGCCCCAAATGTTTTCAGCCACGTTTTTAAAAATAATAGCGAGCGCAATGGTGGACATGATCCAACCAAACTCGCTTTTGATTTTGATGGCGGGTCGCACACCAATCCACTCGACAAAAGCGCCTTGGAAGGCGCCGAAAACAACAACGACTGGAATCATCAACCAGTAATTCATATAAGGGCCACCGTGAATAGTGCCCACCAAAGACAACCCAACCAAAGCACCCAACATCAAGGATTCACCTTGACCAAAATTGAGTGTGCCTGAGGTTGCAAATGTCAGTTGGTAACCGAAAGCGATCACGCCGTAAATCATGCCCAACGCAATGCCGCTGTAGATCAGTTGTAAGAAAATTTCCACGGTGTTTCCTCAATCATTAACAATAAGGCTGAATCAATACTTTGCACATCACCTCAATAGGTTCAGTGCGAGATATTAAAAAAAGCTAAAAAAAGCCGGAATGCTCCGGCTTTTAGAGGGTGCTCAAAACCAGCTTATTTCTTAGCCGCTTTGGTGCGAACTTCGCCGCCCTTTTTCTTGTCTTCATCGTGCGCGTAAAGTACACGCCCGTCAAGTACTTTGCCAATCACCGGCATGCCCATGGTGATGGCTTCGTGGTCAGCTTTAGAGAAAGGCTTGTTGTAGGTGGTTACTACGCCTTCAATGGGTGTTTGCAGGTTTTCGAGCGCGGCGAGGATTTTTGGGCCTTCCGTTGACTTGGCCTGTGTGATGGCTGCCGCTAACAAGTAAATCGAGTCATAACCTTGTGCCGCAGAAACGGGCGATGGAATACGATCGACTTTATAAGCTTTTTGGTAAGCGCTGATGAAGCTGGTGCGTTTTGGAGTGTTGGCTTCTTGAATGAAGGTTTGAGGCATCAAAGCGCCGTCCGCATTTTTGCCGGCATTGTCAATGAAGTTGCCCATAGACAATGTCCAAGATCCCATCATCGGGACTTTCCAACCCAACTTGATCATGCCGTTGGCAATTTGAGCCAATTCAGGGCCAATGCCGTAAGTGATCACAACTTGTGCGCCCGCTTCTTTGGCTTTGAGTAGCTGTGGCGTCATGTCCACGTCTTTGATGTTGTATTTTTCAATCGCCACGGCGGTGATACCTTTGGCTTTGAGTGCTTTTTCCAAATCTTCACGTCCCAATTGGCCGTAATTGGTGGAGTCAGCCAAGATGGCTACTTTGGTGAGTTTTTGACGTGAAATCAACTCATCAACAATCATGGCAGATTGGATGGTGTCATTGGCCGAATTGCGGAACACATAATTTTCAGGCTGATCAGCAAACTGCTTGGTGATGGTGGTGGCGGTGGCCACGTTGTTCATGACTGGGATTTTCGCTTCTTGGTAAAAACGCTGGGATGCCAAGGCAACGCCTGAGTTGATGTAACCGACAGCTGCAATCACTTTTTCTTTGTTGATCAGCTCTTGTGCAATTTGGACGCCACGCTCGTTTTTAGCCTCATCGTCACGTTCAATCAGTTCAATTTTACGGCCGCCGAGCAAGCCGCCTTTGGCGTTGATTTCGGTCACCGCCAATTTAGCGCCGTCGCGCATGGACACGCCCATCGGGCTGGAGCCGCCGGTCAAGGGGCCTTGCAGACCAATTTTGATGGTGTCCGCAGCAAAGCTGAGCGTTGAAACGGCG
>CBDUEA010000269.1:0-3471 GCA_965365965.1 uncultured Polaromonas sp.
ACGCTTACCAGTACATCACTGAATCATTGGGTTTGGACGAGGCAGAAATTTTCAATGCCTACAACGAAATTCAATCGATTCGCGACAAAGATCAGTTTTTGATCCCGTTCATTGAAGCCATCAGCGACCCGTTGTTCAAAACGGGTACACATGAAGCGGATCAAACCTTGCTCAAGTCTTTGATTGTGTTTGCCTGCTTGATGGAAGGCTTGTTCTTCTATGTCGGCTTCACGCAAATTTTGGCGCTGGGTCGCCAAAACAAAATGACCGGTGCCGCTGAGCAATACCAATATATCTTGCGCGACGAGTCTATGCATTGCAACTTCGGCATTGATTTGATCAATCAGTTGAAGCTAGAAAACCCAGATTTGTGGACACCTGAATTCAAAGCTGAAATCAAAGCGCTGTTTTTGAAAGCAGTCGATCTAGAGTATCGCTATGCAGAAGACACCATGCCGCGTGGCGTGTTGGGTATGAATGCGTCGATGTTCAAAGGCTATTTACGGTACATTGCGAACCGACGTGCGGTGCAAATTGGTTTAGAAACACTTTTCCCGAACGAAGAAAATCCTTTCCCATGGATGAGTGAAATGATTGACTTGAAGAAAGAGCGTAACTTCTTTGAAACCCGCGTGATTGAGTATCAATCTGGCGGTGCCTTGTCTTGGGATTGAACTAGATCGTTGAGTTAGATAAAAAAATAAGATAACAAGAAAAGATATGAAATTTGCATATGGCAATGATTTGGTCAAAGAGCCGAACTTGCCGTGTGTTGACCCTGTTTATGGTGCTGCGCGCAAATAACGGTTAAGTTAAGCGTCGCGCAACACCATAAATCGCTTTGTGCATAAAAAAACAAGCATGAAGTGCTCTTTGTAATGTGATCAAGGAGAACATAAATGGCAACTGCGAAAAAACCGGCCGCAAAAAAGGCCCCTGCGAAGAAAGCCCCTGCTAAAAAAGTAGTGGCGAAAAAAGCACCAGCTAAAAAAGTGGTTGCGAAGAAAGCCCCTGCTAAAAAAGTAGTGGCAAAAAAAGCGCCGGCTAAAAAAGCTGCTGCTAAGGCGCCAGCCAAAAAGGTTGTCGCAAAAAAAGCGGTAGCTAAGAAAGCGCCTGCTAAAAAAGCTGCCGCCAAGGCTCCAGCCAAAAAAGCTGCCAAAGCACCAGCGAAGAAAGCCGCGAAAACGCCCGCTGCTAAACCTGCCTCTGCAGTACCGCCAGCGCCTGCTGCTCAGACAACGCTGAATCCGCAAGCGGCTTGGCCTTTTCCGACGGCTAAAAAGCCTTAAGGATGCAGCTTTAAACGGTTCAGTGTTGCGCTGTTGCTTAAAGCAGCAACACAACGTATGGACTGGTTTACGCCTACAACCCGATATCGCAAGATGTCGGGTTTTTTTATACGGAATAAATATTTGCTATATAAATAATAGCAAATTTTCAATTTAAAATGCCGGCTACAGGTGAATCAGATGGCTAAATCGCCTAAATCGACGGTGTAGTTTTGACCTCCTCGATGAGCAATCTTAAGTGCACCGAGTTGGTTGCCTAATTGGGCGCAACGTGCCAATGGCCAGCCTTTTTCTAAGCCAAACAAGAGTGCACCACGAAATGCATCACCGCAACCTGTGGGGTCCACTACTTCTTTGGCCACAACCGGTGAAACGAGGGTTTTATCGCCATCAACCCAGACTTCGCAGCCTTGCTCTCCCAGCGTGACGACCAAGCCTTGAACTTTGCGTGAGATTTCAGCGCTGGAGAGCCCTGTGCGATCACTCAGCATTTTGGCTTCATAGTCATTGACCGTGACCCAGGTGGCTAGATCGATGAAATTCAGCAAGTCTTTGCCATCAAACATGGGCAAACCTTGGCCTGGATCAAAAACGAAGGGAATACCAGCCGCTTTGAACTGCTCAGCATGTTGCAGCATGGCGTCACGGCCGTCTGGTGAAATGATGCCAATCTTCGTATCAGCATGGGGAACAATCTTCGTCACGTGTGCTTGCATCATCGCGCCAGGGTGGAAGGCCGTGATCTGGTTGTTGTCTTGATCCGTCATGATCATTGCTTGTGCTGTGTAAGTGTCATTCAACACACGTACAAACTTGGTACTCATGCCCATGGAGGCTAGGCGCCGAGTGTAATCAGCACCATCACTGCCCACCGTGGCCATGATCAATGGTGTGCCACCTAATTGCTGAAGGGCATAAGCAATATTTCCAGCACAACCACCAAACTCGCGGCGCAAAGTTGGCACAAAAAAGGAAACATTCAGGTTGTGCAACTGATCTGGCAAGATTTGGTCAGAAAAACGACCGCCAAAGTTCATGATGCTGTCAAAGGCCAAAGAGCCACAAATTACTGCTGCCATAAAGTACTCGGGTTAAGTGAAAAAAGTAATGAAAATGTATATAGCACTGAACATGTCAGGACTAGGGATAAAAGGCTAACAATCGATAACCGGTGACGGAAGCTTGTTCGAGACCTTGCGCGGAGCTTGCACTGATAAACAGCGATAAGGAGCCGCTCCAATCTGCCTGAGCTGCCAGTGCTTTGCTTTGAAACCCCATCTCTTGTGCCGTCAAAATACGGCGTACCACCGCTTTGTCGTTTGCATCGGTCAAACTTAACTCGAACGCCGGCGGCGCAAGGGGCAGTGCTGCTGTGTTTTTGAGGGTGACCTTCAGGTTAAAGGTGTCGCCTAATGCAGACTCCTGTGTTTTTTGAAATGTTGAACTTTCAATTTTGAGTGCATCGATGAGTTTGACGGGTTCGATGCTGCAGTTTAAAACACTGCAAAAGCGCTCTAAGCTAGCTTGCATATGCGGGTATTTGGCGGCCAGTTGATGGCGTTGATCAAAAACCATTTGAAAGATAAGCAACACACTCAGAGCAGCAATCAATGCGAGCATAGATCGAACCACATAAGTTTGCTGCCAAAACGCTTTGTTTTTGGCTTCCCGCACAAAAGAAAGCTCAGGGATATCGTTAAGGTTGATGTCGGGCTTTATATTCTCTGGCGCTACCGATGCATAAACGGGAGGTTCTGGCGTTGGCTTGGGGACGAGCTGGGGTATGGGGGGCGCAGAAACAATGGGCGTTGCGGTGCGTGTCCGCATACCTGATGGCGACACCATATGCGTTGCGGCATCAAACACTTCTGCGCAGCGGCCACAGCGCACCCAACCACTCGACACACGGAGTTGATCCGGAACCACTTTAAAAACGGTTTCACAGGCGGGGCAGCGGGTATTGAGACTCATGACCCCTTGATTGTAAAGTGGTCGCGTCGTCGCTTTTGAGCTCTCAGACGTCTCAGAGTTTGGCGGTCATCAAAATCCAACCGTCTTCGCTGTCTGACACCGTTAATTGGCAGTATGGCGCGTATGCAGCTTTGAGTTCATCTGCCTGACGCTCCAAAATACCCGCCAAAACCAGTGAACCACCAGCGGTGACGCGCGCACACAATAATGG
>CBDUEA010000270.1:0-3469 GCA_965365965.1 uncultured Polaromonas sp.
GGCGTATCTATTGCTTTATAAGCTATGTTATCCATAGCTGGTAAACCGTCGACATAAGCACTCAAATCGCAGTCTTTTTTAATGGTGACCAAGCGCCGGCCTTGTGGCAACCAATCGGTCGCTGCACGCAAGTTTTCACCGGCGACGCCTTTGATGTCAGTGGCCTTCTCCATCAAAGCGTCTAAAGAGCCGTACTCCATCAGCCATTTCGCCGCCGTTTTGGGGCCAACTTTGGCCACGCCAGGCACGTTGTCGACGGTGTCTCCCACCAAAGTTTGGTAGTCCACCATCAAAGACGGTGGCACGCCAAATTCTGCCGTCACACCGGCTACATCGCGGCGTTTGCCGTTCATGGTGTCAATGATGGTGATGTGCTCATCCACCAATTGGCTTAAATCTTTATCGCCACTGGAGACGATGACTTCAATACCCTGCTTTGCCGCCATCACGGCCAACGTGCCAATCACATCATCGGCTTCTACGCCCGGTACCATCAATACGGGCCAGCCCATCAATCGCACCACCTCGTGCACGGGCTCGATCTGGCTGCGCAAATCGTCTGGCATGGGGCTGCGGGTGGCTTTGTAGTCGGGGTACCACTCATCTCGAAAGGTAGGACCTTTGGCGTCAAACACGCAAACGGCGTAGTCGGCTGGATAATCTTTACGCAGCAAGTTCATCATGTTGATGATGATGCGTATGGCTCCCGTTTTTTGAACTGTTCCGTCTGCCAATGTGACACTCATGCTGTCACCACCCGCAAAAAAAGCGCGGTAAAGATAGCTGGAGCCATCCACTAAAAGCAAGGTTTTTTTAGAAGTTGTTGTCATTTAACGTATGAAGGCAATGAATTTTGACGCGATTTTTCTGAGAAAGCGGAGGCAAAAAGAAGAAGTAATTGGGGTAGATTGTGCATTGCCTACAATCAGGGGGCAAACTTAGCTGCCAGAACCCCATCTTTGGTTATTTTTTGCCATCTATTTCGCCGTTTATCCATCTTTTTAACCGTTTTATTACCGCTTTTTCAACTTCTGCATGGCTGTCTATACCGAAATCTCTGTCCTTGAGGCCAGCGAACTGCTGCGTCAACTGGGTCTTGGCCAACTGGAAGCGCTGGTCGGCTGCTCCGGCGGCATTGAAAACACCAATTACTTTGCCACCACCAACCAAGGCGAGTACGTGCTGACAGTGTTTGAGCGCCTCACGTTTGAGCAACTGCCCTATTACCTGCACCTGATGAAGCATTTGGCGACTCAAGGTATCCCCGTACCCAACCCTGCACCGGACGCCGTGGGTGAGATTTTGCACAGTCTGAAAGGCAAACCGGCGTGCGTGGTGAACAAACTGCGCGGCAAAAGCGAGCTAGCCCCGACGCCCGCACATTGCGCCCAAGTGGGCGACATGCTGGCGCGTATGCACGTGGCTGGGCGTGATTTTGAGCGCAGCCAACCCAATTTGCGCAGCATAGACTGGTGGAACGAGACGGTGCCTGTAGTTTTGCCGCATTTGAATGCGGCGCAACGCAGTTTGATTGCAAGCGAATTGGCTTTCCAAAACCACACATTTGCCAGTTCTGCCTATGCGGCGCTGCCACGCGGGCCGATTCATGCGGACTTGTTTCGCGACAACGTGATGTTTGAGAAAAATCAATTAACGGGCTTCTTTGACTTCTACTTTGCCGGCAACGACACGTATTTGTTTGATATTGCGGTGTCCCTCAACGATTGGTGCATTGAGCACAATCATGGCACTGTATCACCGATAGCCGGTAAAAGTAGTGCCATACACGCTACTCAATTCATAGCATCTTACGAAAAAATTCGCCCACTCACCGCAGCCGAGCGTCAGTTGCTGCCCGCCATGCTGCGCGCTGCAGCTTTGCGGTTTTGGATTTCTAGGCTGTGGGACTTTCATCTGCCACGTGAGGCCAGCATGCTCAAAGCGCACGACCCGGCGCATTTTGAGCGCGTTTTGCTAGAGCGGGTGCAGCATCCGTACCAATTAGTGGCTTATTAATTAGTGACTTGAACCAATGTCTAATCCCATCTCTTTAAACATCGTCCCCGCCCGCACTGGCTTGAAGTGGGTAAAACTTGGGATTCAAACCTTCATCAAGCAACCTTTGGCGCTGGGTGGGCTGTTCTTCATGTTCATGGCCATGGTGTCTGTCGCCTCGCTCGTTCCTGTCATTGGTGGCGCATTGGCCTTGGTGCTGCTGCCAGCGGCGACCGTCGGTTTGATGACGGCTTCCCAACTCGCCAGCAACGGCACCTTTCCCATGCCTGCCACGATTTTTTGCGCTTTTCGCGCTGGACCGCATAAAACCCGGGCTATTTTGATATTGGGCGCTTTGTATGCGCTTGGATTTTTGATCGTCATGGGCATTTCTGCCTTGTTTGACGGCGGTCAATTCGCCAGCATGTACCTCAGTGGCAGCGCCATCAGCAAAGAAGTGCTGACCTCAACAGAGTTTCAATTGGCAACTTGGACGGCCTTGATCTTGTACCTGCCGTTGTCCTTGATGTTTTGGCATGCTCCCGCCTTGGTGCATTGGCAAGATGTGACGCCCGTGAAGGCGCTTTTCTTCAGCTTGGTCGCCTGCCTTCGTAATTTTGGTGCCATGGCGGTGTATTTCTTTGCTTGGCTAGGCGTTTTCATGCTGGGTGGCTTGGTTTTAACGCTGGTCGCGCTCGTCACCGGCTCAGAATCAGCGGTGTCATTCATCATGTTACCCGCCGCTTTGCTGATGGCAACGATGTTCTTTTCTTCGATTTACTTCACCGTACAAGACAGTTTTTTGATGGCTCCAGCAACTGTCGAAGCTGAACCTACCATTTAAATCGACACATCTGAATGCCTATCCTTTAAATCGGGGTCAGCTTAGCCACGCTCAAGGCCAGCCATTTGATGCCATGGCGCGGGAAATTGACTTGCGCTTTGGCGTCGTCGCCCAAACCCTCCAAAGTCAACAGCTTGCCTTCACCAAATTTATTGTGGAAGACTTGCATCCCAGCCCGTAGCCCATGTGCAGGCTCAGCCTTCTGCGCCGGCACCACTGGACTGGCAAATCGTTCCAAATTGCCAGAATAGGCTCCAAATTTACCTCTAGCCGGCGTATTATTTGAATTATAAGCTCCTGAATTAATAGCAGATGTAAAACCAGAGCCGAACCCTGCATTCTTCGGGGTGATCCACTTCAAAGCGTCTTCTGGCAGTTCGTCAAAGAACCGGCTCTTCAGGTTGTAGCGGGTTTGTCCATGCAACATGCGGGTTTGTGAGTGGCTGAGGTACAGCCGCTTGCGTGCCCGTGTGATGGCGACATACATCAGGCGGCGTTCTTCTTCAAGCCCACCGACGTCAGACAAGGAGTTTTCATGCGGAAACAAGCCCTCCTCCATGCCGCCAATGAACACGTAGTCAAACTCCAAACCCTTGGAGGCATGCACCGTCATCAGTTGAATGGCATCTT
>CBDUEA010000271.1:0-3460 GCA_965365965.1 uncultured Polaromonas sp.
GGCTACAGCCAAAGCCGCGACCGTGTGGTGGGTTTGCAGCGCACGATGCTGATGCCTGTTGTGATGGTGGCATTATCGGTTTTGGGCACGGTGTCGGCTTTTGGCGCTTCGCCGACAGTGCTGGGCGTGTGGTTGGTAACGGCAGCTTTGGTCGCAAGCTTCATCATGCTGCGCCAATTGCCTGCGAGTACAAGGTTTGACAATGCAAGCAAACAATACACCATACCTGGCAGCTGGTTGCCGATGCTCATCATATTGGCGATTTTTTTAACCAAATATGCTGTGGGCGTCTCGCTAGCCATGCGGCCTAGTTTGGCGCATGACGATGTCTTCCCCCTTGTTATTGGCGTGCTGTATGGCTTATTCAGCGGCTTCTTTGCCGGTAGAGCGCTTCGTCTGTGGCGTTTGGCGTCAGTTTGATCACGTTAGGTTGCGTTCAATTGACATATTCATTTTTAAGGAGAACATCATGACCCCAGCAAACATCGACACCTTGGCACGGAAGCGCGTCAAAGCAAAATTGGGTTGGTATACACACTTGACTGTTTATTTGATTGTTAATGCCTTTTTAATCAGCCTGTCCGTTTGGCAAGACCGCAACTGGGCCATCTTTCCCCTGCTCGGCTGGGGTTTGGGGCTGGTTTTGCATGGCATCTCCGTCTGGTTTGCGGGTGCTGGCAGTGCTATGCGTGAAGGCATGGTTGAGCGGGAGCGCCAAAAGTTGGCTTCTCAGCAGGATGCATGGTGAGTTCATTCTCACGGACAGTTGGTAGACAATCTGTGCCATAAATACACAACTGCCCTTCCATGCACAACTTAGCCCAGATCCTTCGCGACCGCGCCGTCCTCAACCGATTGCTCATTGTGTGGGGCTTTGCGCTCGTGATTGGGTTTGCACTGTGGGCGTCACGCGGTTTTGACAAATACCTCACTGAGCAGATGGTCTACAGCTTCGCCATCAGCACCCTCATTTGGCTGTTTGCAGATATTGGCGGCATGTTCGTCCTTGGCAAATCAAAGATTAGATTTCCCTATGGCAAAAGGAAAATTGTCTTTCTGATTGCGAGCATTGCCGGTGGCTATATTTTAGGGACCTTGTTTGGCGATTGGTATTCTGGTTGGTCGACTTGGCGGGGTTTAGAAACCAACCGTTTCATCGGTATGACCCTGATGTCCTTCGCCATTAGCATCGGTTTTGTGGGCTATTTTTACCTGCAAGAACGTTACAAGCAGGTTCAATTGCTGGCCGCCGAAGCCCAGCTCAAGCTTCTTGAGAGCCAGTTAGAGCCGCACATGCTGTTCAACACCCTAGCCAACCTGCGTGTTTTGATCAGCACCGACCCCGCGCGCGCCACCACCATGCTGGACCACATGGTGGCCTACCTGCGCGCCACACTGGGTGGCTCGCGGGCGACGATGCACCCACTGCAGCTGGAGTTTGACCGCCTGCGCGACTATTTGGAGCTGATGACCATCCGTATGGGCCCGCGTCTGCGCTACAGCTTGAAGCTACCACCCGAACTAGCCAAGCACCCCGTGCCACCGCTGATTTTGCAACCCTTGGTGGAGAATGCCATCAAACACGGCTTAGAGCCTAAGGTTGAAGGTGGTAGCATTCACGTGGTTGCCCGCTTGGAAGGTGAACAAGTGATTCTGGAGGTGAACGATACGGGTGTTGGTGGCGTATCAACATCAACGCACGCTGACAGCACAGCCAAGCAAGGCTTTGGGTTGACGCAAGTGGCAGAACGTTTAAGCAACACCTACGGCGCTCTTGGCACTATTAGTTTTATAGCTGAGAAGCAATATAGTACGTCGGCTAGAGTCATATTTCCTTATAAAAACACACTTTCATGACGACTCAGCAAGCTATGACTTCTCGCCCCACCGCGCTGATTGCAGAGGACGAGCCGCTTTTGGCGCAAGCCCTGCAAGCCGAACTGGCCAAAGCTTGGCCCGAGTTAAGCATTGTGGCCACCGTGAGCGATGGCGCGTCTGCCGTGCAGCAAGCCTTGGCTTTGAAACCGCAAGTTCTGTTTTTCGATATCCGCATGCCGGGCTTGAGTGGGCTGGAAGCCGCTGCCGAGTTAGCCGATGTCTGGGAGCACCAGTGGCCAGACGTCGCCTTCCCGGCCTTGGTTTTTGTGACCGCTTATGACCAATACGCCGTGCAAGCTTTTGAAGCGCAGGCGGTCGATTACCTGCTCAAGCCGCTGCAAGCTGCCAGACTTGAAAAAACGGTGGGTAAACTGAAGCTAGCCTTCATCAATCAACCTTTAACTGCTACAAATAATGCAGCAAATTTTGATCAAACAGTAGCGCAATTACGCCATTTATTAGCCCATGGGCAACCAACCGTCACCTCTAGTTCATCGCCAGCTGCACCCTTACGTGTGATTCAAGCCAGTGTGGGAAGTGGCCAAAACAGCGCGATACGCATGGTGCCGATTGAAGAGGTTTTGTACTTTGAGGCGGCAGACAAATACATCCGCGTGATGGCTGACCGCGAATACTTGATCCGCACTCCGCTGAAAGAATTGTTACCGCAACTGGATGAACAGGTTTTCTGGCAGATCCACCGTGGCACGGTGGTACGCGCCACCGCGATTGACACCGTGAGCCGCGATGAGTCAGGCAAACTCAGCCTGACGCTGCGCGGTTGTGCAGACAAAATCGCGGTGAGCCGGCTTTACAGCCATTTGTTCAAGGCGATGTAAGCCCAGGCAGTTTTCTCAACTGGCGCTCAACGTTGCCAATCTTGGCGATGCCCATACGCATGGCCATGGCCACGTCTATGACCGTTTTCATAACCGTGCCGACGCTGGTGCGGGTGCTTGCGGTAATAGCGACGTCCATCCACGTAATACACGGTGTGCGGAACCACCACTGGCGCTACAACAACGGGGCGAGCACGTCTGACATGCCGACGGTGAACGATCACGGGTGGCTGTTGCACCACCACCGTTTGCACAGGCGGCGCAATGATCACGGGGCGCACCACAATATGCGGTGGTGGCGGAGCGCCCAAAGCACGGGGATGCATCACTTCAGGGGTAAATTGTGCATGCGCTTGGGTGATGGCTGCAAATGCAAATGCACCCCAAGCCAGTGTTTTAGACCAAGTGCGCCAATTGGTGTGAAGCTTCATACATGTCCTTTTTTGAATATCTAGGTCTACAACGACTTAGACACGCTTGGCGTTGGCCACCAAAGTGTGACATCGGTTTCGAATCGTAACCAGCCAATACCGAGCTGTCAAACTCTGACCATGCTCAAATGAGACCGCTTAAACCTGGTCTGGGCTAGACACATCAAACGCCGGCTTCACTTGGAATAAACTCAAGCAAATTTCGTTTTATCAACACTGGACTTTTATGACTGATTTTCTCGACAATTCCACGCGCCGCCAATGGTTGGCGCAAACCACTGCTGCAGCCTTAGCCGCGTCGCCTTGGTTGGC
>CBDUEA010000272.1:0-3432 GCA_965365965.1 uncultured Polaromonas sp.
ATTCAAAGCAGGCTTGGCGTAAGTTCACCGCCCTAAAATTGGCATGTGCGTAAGTCCCTGTACCAACACACTTTACAATTGACACAGGTTTACGTTTATTTTTACTGATTTTTTGGAGTTTTCAATGTTTTCTCAAGACGACGACAGCCACGGCTGGATCTTAGGTGTGGTGTTTGGCATTGTGGCCTTGGTGATTGCTTTGGCCGTGGGTTTGGGTATCTACCAAACCAACCTCAAAACCAAAGCGGCTTCTGTGGCAACGGCCACTGTCGCTCCAACGGCTGCACCAGCTGACAATGCCGCTGCAAGTGCTGACGCAGCCAACGCTGATGCGGCCAGCGTCAAGGTTGAAAACGGCGTGGTCAAGTTCTACTTCGCCTCTGGCAAATCAGAAGTTGCAGCGGGTGGCAACGAAGCTTTGGCCGAAGTTGTCAAAGCCGTTGCAGCTGGTAAAAAAGCCGTGATCAGCGGTTTCCATGATGCGACCGGCGACAAAGCCAAGAACGAAGAGTTGTCCAAAGTTCGTGCCTTTGCAGTGCGCGACGCTTTGAAGGCACTCGGCGTGGCTGAAGACAAAATCGAACTGAAAAAGCCCGAAGACATGCTTGCCACAGGCAGCAACGCTGAAGCTCGTCGTGTTGAGGTGACGGTACAATAAAACGGTCTTCTGCCGCACAGAACACCCAAAACCCGGTTTTCCGGGTTTTTTTACGCCCAGTCCTTTTTAAGTTTCGTAACCTGTTGGTAACGAAATGGACAAAATAGGTGACCAGAACCAAAACTTTGAAGCTACTATCAAGCGGTCATCAAGTTTTGTAACTAAGTTACCTAAAATCATGAAACTACATCCAACAGTCGACCAAGTTACCCAACGCATACGAGCGCGCAGCATGGTAACTCGGCAAGCGTATTTGCAGCGACTTGAGGGCATGTTACAGCGTCCACGCGGTGCAGAGCGGCTGGGTTGTGCCAACGTTGCGCACGCTTTTGCAGCGCTGCCGGGGGCTGACAAATTCAAGGTGGTGGCTGAAAAAGCGCCCAATATCGGCATCGTCAACGCTTACAACGACATGCTCTCGGCGCACGCGCCGTATCAGCAGTATCCAGACATCGTCAAGCTAGAAGCCCGCAAACAGGGTGCTACCGCCCAAGTCGCTGGTGGTGTGCCGGCGATGTGTGACGGTGTAACACAAGGCACAGCGGGCATGGAGCTAAGCCTGTTCAGCCGCGACGTGATTGCCATGTCCACCGCTGTATCGCTCAGTCATGATGTGTTTGACGCCGCGTTGATGCTGGGCGTGTGCGACAAAATCGTCCCTGGTTTGTTGATTGGTGCCTTGCAATTTGGCCATTTACCGACGGTGTTTGTCCCCGCAGGTCCGATGACCAGCGGCTTGTCAAACAACGAGAAAGCTAAAGTCCGTGAGCAAGCGGCGCTCGGCTTGGTCGGCCGCGATGCGTTGCTAGAAGCCGAATCCAAGGCCTACCACGGTCGTGGTACGTGCACGTTTTACGGCACGGCCAACAGCAATCAAATGTTGCTCGAGGCCATGGGTTTGCATGTGCCAGGCAGTGCTTTTGTCAACCCTGACAATGACTTGCGTGACGAGCTCACCCGCGAGGCCGCCCGCACCGTACTGGGTAAACAGTGCCCGCCGATTGGCAAGCTGGTCGACGAGCGTTGCATCGTCAACGCCATGGTGGCGCTGCTGGCTACAGGCGGCTCAACCAACCATTTGATCCATTGGGTGGCGGTCGCACGCTCTGCAGGCATCACGATTGATTGGGACGATTTTTCAGCCTTGTCCGATGTGGTGCCGCTTTTGAGCCGCGTCTACCCCAACGGCAGCGCCGATGTGAACCAATTCCAAGCTGCTGGTGGGCCGGGTTATGTGATTCGGGAGCTGTTAGATGCGGGGCTGATGCATGCCGATGTGCTGACAGTGCGTACCGGCGGCTTGCGTGAGTACACCGGCGAGCCGCATTTAGAGGGAGCGGAACTGCGTTGGAACCCGATTGGTGTGTCTGAAGACGACACCGTGGTTCGACCCGTGGCCAGCCCTTTCAGCGCGACGGGTGGGCTGAAACTGCTCACAGGTAATTTGGGGCGCAGCGTCATCAAAGTGTCCGCCGTGCCTGTTGACAAGCACGTTGTTGAAGCACCCGCACGGGTCTTTGATTCGCAAGAAGCGATGTTGGCGGCCTTCAATGCCAAAGAGATGGAGCAAGACATGATTTGTGTCGTCCGTTGGCAAGGCCCACAAGCCAATGGCATGCCGGAGTTGCACAAGTTGACGCCACCCTTGGCCGTATTGCAAGGTCGTGGCTTTAAGGTCGCACTGGTCACCGATGGCCGCATGAGTGGCGCATCGGGCAAAATTCCAGCGGCTATCCATGTCTCCCCCGAGGCTGCAGCGGGTGGCGCGCTAGCTAAAGTTAAAACGGGCGATGTGATCCGTTTGGATGCCGTAGCGGGAACGCTGCAAGTTTTAATCAACGACAAAGAATGGGCCGCGCGAGAAACAGCTGTGATGCCGCAGTCCTTACGCGACTCCAATGGTGTTGGGATGGGTCGAGATTTATTTGCCGCCATGCGGCGCAATGCCGCGTTGGCAGAAGAAGGAGCTGTGACATGGTTATGAGCATGGATGTAAAAAAACTAAGCGCTTTGCAAGTGATGCAGGACGCGCCTGTGATTCCAGTGATCGTGCTGAACGACGTAGCGCACGCTGTGCCTTTGGCGCGCGCTTTGGTAGCCGGTGGTATCCGCATGTTGGAGGTGACTTTGCGTACGCCGCAAGCGCTGGCCTGTATTGAGGCAATTGCGAAAGAAGTGCCTCAAGCCGTCATCGGCGCAGGCACAGTTCGTAGCGCCGCAGATGCGCAAGCTGCAGCCAAAGCGGGGGCTTTGTTTGCTGTGAGCCCTGGTTACACCCGTGCGGTGGGCATGGCCTGTCGTGATGTCGGCTTGCCTTTGTTGCCCGGCGTGGCAACGGGCAGTGAAATCATGATGGCACAAGAAGATGGTTTCACCGAGTTGAAGTTTTTCCCCGCCATGCAAGCCGGTGGTTCAGCGCTGCTGAAAGCTTGGAGTGGCCCGTTTTTCGACATCAAATTTTGCCCTACTGGCGGTTTAACAACTGCCAATGCGCCTGAATTTTTGAGTCTCCCCAATGTGCAATGCGTGGGAGGTTCTTGGCTGACGCCGGCAGACGCCATGGCTGCTGGCGACTGGGCGCGCATCACACTGCTTGCGCAGCAGGCGAGCCAGCTGAAGTAAATCAGCGTAGATTAAAGCGCTGTATTAGACGCATATTGCGGCCGCTGAATCAGCTCAATTTTGTAGCCATCCGGGTCTGTCACAAAAGCGATGATGGTCGAGCCTCCTTTGACGGGACCCGCTTCACGCGTCACAGCGCCACCAAACTTGGC
>CBDUEA010000273.1:0-3431 GCA_965365965.1 uncultured Polaromonas sp.
CTGCGCTTAGAACAACAACTTCACGTGCCATATCTGTCTCCTGAATTGAATGAAAAAAAGTTTCAACTCTATTATTCACCTTTTTTGCCAGCAATCACCTTACAAAAAAAGGTGATTTAACAATATTTCAAGCTACAGGCAGTCCTCAAAGATGGCACATTGGCGCTTAAAACGGGACTTCAGCTTGCAGGCTCAAAGGCGCGTGGGTGACAGGATGGCTCAATTCCAAGCGGCTGGCATGTAACAACAAGCGTGACGACTTGGCATAAACCTCGGGCGATGCGTACAGGTGGTCGCCCAAAATGGCGTGGCCAATGGCTTGCATGTGTACACGCAATTGGTGCGTTCTCCCCGTGATGGGGGCCAGTTCTACCCTTGTTGTGTCCGTCTTACTGTCATAAGCCAGCACGCGCAAATGCGTTTGGCTGGGTTTGCCTTCTAAGAGGTCTATTTTTTGCAAAGGGCGGTTGACCCAATCTTTCGCCACGGGCAGGTCTATCAGCCGCGAAGTTTGGTCGGCAACTTCAGCGACATGACCTTCCACCACGGCGATATACCGTTTTTTAACTTCGCGGTCTGCAAACGCGATGCTTAACGTGCGGTGCAGCGCTGCACTGCGCGCCATCAGCAAAATGCCTGATGTTGACATGTCCAAACGATGCACAGTCAAGGCTTCTGGGTAAACTTGTTGAACGCGGGTTCTCAGGCAATCTGCTTTGTCTTCCCCACGGCCCGGCACGGAGAGTAAACCGCTGGGTTTGTTGAAGACTAAGAGGGCGTCATCCTTGTAGATCAGTTCAAAGCCGCTCTCAAGCGTCGGCTCAAACCCGTTCAAAAACAACATCCCAGACACCGTGGCCGAGCTTGATGCCTCGGTTTTCAAACTTGGTCAGCGGCCGGTAAAACGGTTTGGGCGAGTAGCCATCCAAAGCGGCATCCGCTGTTGGGTTGGCACGGTTTTTGAGCATCGGCTCAGCACTCAACACTTCTAAAATTTGCTCGGCGTAAGGTTCCCAGTCGGTGGCGCAGTGGATGTAGCCGCCCACTTTCAGGCGCGCAGCCAGTTTGGCAATCAGCGGCTGCTGGATCAAACGGCGCTTGTTGTGTCGTTTTTTGTGCCAAGGGTCGGGAAAAAAGATGTGCACACCGTCCAAACTGCCCAGCGGCAGCATGTTGTCAATCACCTCCACCGCGTCGTGAGAGATGATTCGAATGTTGTCAATCGGTTCTTCGGTTTCCAAGCTTTCGCCAATGCGTTTGAGCAACGCACCGACGCCGGGTTGGTGCACTTCACAACCCAAAAAGTGCGTATCTGGCATCAGTCGTGCAATGTGCGCCGTCGCTTCGCCCATGCCAAAGCCGATTTCTAGCACGATGGGGTGTGCTAACTCCAATAAGTGTGCTAAATCATCATTTTTAGGGGTATTTTTGGCTGTAGCCGGCGTATTGTTTGAAAAGCTAGCTATAAAATCAATAGCTTCTGGTTTATACGTAATCAAATACTGATCACCTAAATCAACAAAGGCTTTGGATTGCCCGGTGGTGATGCGGCCAGCGCGACGGACAAAGCTTTTGATGGTCTTCGGGAAGGGGACGGTGCTAGGCGCGGCGTTTTGATCTGCCGTTACTAGGCTTGATTCCGGAGCAGATGTGCTCGTGCTAGTGGGCAAGGGAGAGAGGTTTTTGTTAGGTTCAATCACCCAGCTATTGTATGCAAAGTGCAGCTGAGATGCGACTGCTGCTCAGCGAGTCGGTGCGCTATGTTACAAGTTCAACTGGCAAGCCCACTCGACCGTCCAATGTGCCAATGCGTCAGGCACACTACCCGTTTGTTCAGATAAGCCCAGTACTCTGGCTGAAATATTTAGCGTTTTCAAAGGCTTAGAGGTATCCAACGCTTGCGCACCGTTTTGTTTGGACAGCTTTTCGCCGTCTGCAGCACAAACCAGCGGCATATGCCGATATTGCGGCGTGGGGTAGCCGAGCGCTTGCTGCAGCGCGATTTGGCGCGGTGTGTTGTCCAGCAAATCAGCACCGCGCACGACGTGGGTGATACCTTGCAGAGCGTCGTCCACCACCACTGCGAGCTGGTAAGTAAAGCAGCCATCAGCACGTTTGAGGACGAAATCACCAATTTGGGTTTTAACCTCGCCGCAAGTGATAAAGCGCCAAGCGGGATGAATGCCAGGCGCGAGCGTATGCGTCATACCGTGGCGACAGGTGCCTGGGTAGACCAACTCACCGTGCTTGGGTTTTGCAAGTGGATTCGCCTTTGCAATGGCTGCTGCCACGTCTTTACGAGAGCAGCTACACGGGAAGACTTGATGGTTGGCAATGAGTTGATCCAGTGCAGCTTGGTACAAATATCCTCGCTGCGATTGGTAAACGGGTGCTTCGTCGGGGTGCAGACCTAAATTAGCCAGTTGCTGCAATATCACACGGTCTGCGCCAAGAATGCAGCGGGAGGTGTCTACGTCTTCAATACGCACTATCCATTGACCGCCTTGGGCTTTGGCATCCAAGTAGCTCGCCAGTGCTGCGACCAGCGAACCCGCATGCAGTGGACCGGTAGGCGAGGGGGCAAATCTGCCTCTATAACTGGAAACCCCCACCTAGCAAATCCTTTAAAGCACGGCTAAAGCCAGCTCGAAGCCTGACACAAAGCCGTCTTCAACACGGTGGCCAAGACACCAATCACCACACGCGCCAATGCTGGCTTTGGCATCCCAGAGGTGCGATTTGCCGAGAGGTTTAGTCGTTTGAGCATAGCGCCAACGGTGCACATCGGCGTGGGCGGGTTCAGCCCTGATGCCTGTGACTTCAGAAAAAGCTTTCAGCAGCTTGGCCTGCACACGCGGGGCATCGTCTTCCAAATGCTCGGTCGACCATTCGGGGCTGGCTTGTACCGTCCAGCGCTCCATGGCGCTGCGGCCTGGTTTGCTGGATTCACGCGCCAGCCAAGAAATGCGGTGGTGGGTGCTGCGTGCCGCGTTCCATTGCGGACCAATGTGCGCCATGGTGGGTTGGATGGCCTGCGGAAAAGCGAGCATCAGTGTCCAGCAGGGGGCAACTTTGACTTTGGCAATGTCAGCTGCCAACTTGTCTGCCAGTTTGGAGTTTTGTAGCAAGGCGTGGGCTTGGACGTTGGGCATCGCCAGCAAAACAGCGTCAAAGCCTGAGTAAACGTGTTGCGAGTCGCCTTCACCTTTGGTCTGCAATTGCCATTGCTTTTGGTTCAATGCATCGCGCTCAATGTGGGTGACTTGGGTGACAAGCTCTAGTTGACCAGCCGTTTGCAAAGGTTGCGCCCAATGGCGCACCAAAGCGTTCATGCCGGGTACAGCGACCAAATGTGCTTCTCTGGGTGGTAAACCTGCAGCTGTAACGCGGCCCCGCTCATCGAGCACGCGTACAGTGTTGGCACTCCATGG
>CBDUEA010000274.1:0-3397 GCA_965365965.1 uncultured Polaromonas sp.
CTTTCTTTGCGCTCGCTGTAGCGGTCAACCAAGTAGGGCGACACGTCTCGGGAGAGCAGGGTGAACTTGACCAGCTCTTCCATCACATCCACCACGCGGTCGTAGTAGGCCGATGGTTTCATGCGGCCTGCGTCGTCAAATTCCAAAAACGCCTTGGCGACGGACGATTGGTTGGGGATGGTCAGCATCCGCATCCAGCGGCCTAAAACACGCAACTGGTTCACGGCGTTGAACGACTGCGAGCCGCCGCAGACCTGCATGACTGCCAGTGTTTTGCCTTGGGTCGGACGCACCGCACCGTCAGACAACGGAATCCAGTCGATCTGGGTTTTCATGATGCCCGTCATCGCGCCGTGCCGCTCGGGAGAGCTCCAAACCATGCCTTCAGCCCAAGCGGCCAACTTGCGCAGTTCTTGCACTTTGGGGTGCGTTTCAGGTGCATCGTCCGCCAAAGGGAGTCCGTGCGGGTTGAAAGTGCGCGTTTCGCAGCCCATGGCGGTCAATAACCGTGCCGCTTCCTCGCTGAGCAAGCGGCTGAATGAGCGCTCCCGTAACGAGCCGTACAGCAGCAAGATGCGCGGCGGGTGGTTTGAAGCAGGGTTGGTCTGTAATTGCGTTTGTGCAGGTATGGCAAATAAAGCAGGGTCAACGTTGGGTAGATCGAGGGTATTTGTCATATCAACCACCTGTGACGCGGTTTCCTTGCGCGTTGATAAATTGTTCGCCATCCTCTTTGCTGAAAGCGCCTTGCTGCGCTTGCGGCAAGATGTCCAGCACGACTTCTGATGGACGACATAAACGTGCGCCTAGCGGGGTGACCACGATGGGACGGTTCATCAAGATCGGATGGGCGACCATCGCGTCGATCAGCGCATCGTCGTTCAAAGTGGGGTTGTCCAGTTGTAGCTCCTCACAGAGCGTGCCTTTTTGACGCAGCAACTCGCGCACGGGGACGCCCAGCTGAGCGACCAATTCGACCAGTTTAGCGCGGCCGGGAGGATGCTTCAGGTACTCGATGACTTCTGGCTCAACGCCCGAGTTGCGAATCAGTGCCAGCACGTTGCGTGAAGTACCGCAGTTGGGGTTGTGGTAAATGGTGATTTTTTTGTCGGGCATAGTCGTTCTCAGCTGTCATTCAGGTCGATTCTCAATCTAAAGACTAGTTTGTCACAGAATTGACATAAAACTTTCGTAAAGTCACATCATTGTTAAACCAACCTTGAAGGTTAAAAATGAAAATGACTTCTAAAATCAGTTTGCTAGGCATGACATCGGTGGCGCTTATGACATGTGCTTTAAACGTAAAAGCACAGGATGCAACAGGCGCCGGTGCTACCTTTCCTGCGCCTTTGTACGCCAAGTGGGCTTCAGACTACAACAAAGCAACTGGGGTAAAAATCAACTATCAGTCGATTGGTTCTGGCGCTGGCATCAAGCAAATTGATGCTAAAACGGTGGATTTTGGCGCATCTGATATGCCCTTGAAGGATGAGGAACTGAAAGCAAAAGGCTTGGTTCAATTTCCAACAGTCATTGGTGGCGTTGTACCGGTTATCAATATCAAAGGTATCAGCGCAGGGCAATTGAAGTTGAATGGTCAAGTGTTGGGTGATATCTTCTTGGGGAAAATCACGAAGTGGGATGACGCAGCAATCAAAGCTTTGAATCCAGGTTTGCCGCTGCCAGCTGATGTTATTTCACCGGTACGCCGTGCTGATGGGTCTGGCACCAGTTTTATCTTTACAAACTATCTCAGCAAAGTTAATGCAGAGTGGAAGTCAAAAGTGGGTGAGGGAACAGCGGTCAACTGGCCAGTGGGTGCCGGTGGTAAAGGGAATGAAGGCGTAGCCGCTTTTGTGAGTCGCTTGCCCAATTCCATTGGCTATGTTGAATATGCTTACGTGAAACAAAACAAAATGACTTTTGCGCTTATGCAAAACGCAGCAGGAACCTTTGTATCACCAGAAGACAAGGCCTTTAAAGCTGCTGCCGCTGGTGCTGATTGGGCAAAAAGCTTTTACCAAATTTTGACCAACCAATCGGGTAAAGATTCTTGGCCCATCACGGGTGCAACCTTTATTTTGATGCACAAGGTGCAAGATAAACCGGCACAGGCCACAGCATCGTTGAAGTTTTTTGAATGGGGATACAAAAACGGTGACAAAACAGCGGATGATTTGGACTATGTGCCCATGCCAGCTGTCGTCAAGTCTGCGATTGAGAAATCATGGGCAGAGATCAAAGACAATACAGGTAAGACGGTCGCTACAAAGTAAGCTTCATTCCCTTTGGGATCTCTAGATTAACGGAAATACTGGTTTAACTGTGACTTCCACACCACCTATTACTCCCTCCATTCGCTGGGGCTCTTTGGCTGACCGAATTTTTGGATTGGCAGCCAAAGGTGCGGCTTTATTAACACTGGCACTTTTGCTGGGCATATTGCTTTCTTTGGTGGTAGGTGCCTGGCCAGCCATGCATAAATTTGGTTTTGGATTTTTAACCAGCAGCGTATGGGATCCCGTGAAAGAGGAGTTTGGCGGCTTGGTGATGATTTATGGCACCTTAGCTACTTCGTTGATTGCTTTACTTATTGCAGTTCCTGTGAGTTTTGGAATCGCGCTGTTTTTGACTGAATTATCGCCAGCTTGGTTAAAGCGCCCCTTGGGAACGGCAATCGAACTCTTAGCAGCCGTGCCTTCGATTGTTTATGGTATGTGGGGTTTGCTGGTATTTGGCCCCATTTTGGCAACCTACGTTCAGCAACCTTTACAGAAGTTATTGACAGGCGTTCCATTTCTTGGAAGCTTGGTTTCTGGACCGCCAGTCGGCATCGGCATTTTATCTGCGGGTATTGTTTTGGCTATTATGATTATTCCGTTCATTGCCTCTGTGATGCGCGATGTTTTTGAGGTCACGCCGCCACTCCTCAAAGAATCTGCTTATGGTTTGGGTTCAACAACTTGGGAGGTCATGTCCAAAGTTGTTTTGCCTTATACAAAGGCCGGTGTGGTTGGTGGCATCATGCTTGGACTGGGAAGAGCTTTGGGTGAGACGATGGCGATCACCTTCATTATTGGGAATACCAATCAATTAAATTCATTGAGTGTTTTCGAGGCTGCTAACAGCATCACATCCGCACTTGCAAATGAGTTTGCTGAGGCTGGCGCTGGCCTGCATCAGGCATCGTTGTTTTATCTGGGGCTCGTGTTGTTTTTCATTACCTTTGTCGTACTTTCGCTTTCCAAGTTGTTATTGACGCAGCTTAAAAAGAGCGAGGGAGCAAAATCATGACAACCAGCACGTCACTTGTTGATGCGAATGAAGCGTTGAAAGCGCGTGAGGCTAAGTTTAAACAACGCAAAAGAGTCAATCAGTTCGCGCTGACTTTGTCTTT
>CBDUEA010000275.1:0-3383 GCA_965365965.1 uncultured Polaromonas sp.
CGCTTCTTAGTGAGTGCAAACAGTGCATTCCCTAGCGCTGGCGCTAAGGGCGGTACGCCAGGCTCTCCTACGCCAGCGGGAGCCCGCTGGCTTGGCACGATATGCACCTCCACCACAGGAGATTGCGCCATTTTTACCATCGGGTAGCTCGGAAAGTTGGTTTGCTGCACCACACCATCCACAATATCAACCTTCCCATACAGCGCAGCTGTGAGCGCAAACACCACTGAGCTTTGCAACTGCTGTATCACAGTGTCTGGATTGACCACCGTGCCGCAATCAATCGCGCACACCACACGGTGTACTCTCGGTTTGCCATCTTCTAGTGAGACTTCTACCACCTCCGCCACGATAGACCCAAACGACTCGTGCAAAGCCACTCCCTGAGCGCGGCCAGCCGGCAAAGCACCACCCCAATTAGCTTTTGAGGCTGCAAGATCAAGCACAGCCAAATAACGAGGCGCCTCTTTCAGCAATTGACGTCTGAATTCAACAGGGTCTTGCTTGGCATTCACTGCCAATTCATCCATAAAGCCCTCAGAAAAGAACGCGTTGTGTGAATGTCCCACGGAACGCCAAAAGCCCACCGGCACGTTATGACGCGTCGCCACATGCGCCATGTGTTGATTTGGAACCCCGTAAGGCAAGTCAAACAAGCCCTCTGCCGTGGTCTTATCCGGTGTGTCTATCGGCCCAGACAACGCTGGCAAGCCACGCGCCATCCACCGAGGGGAGATCGCGTCGCCAGCAGACTTGATGCTTAAAGTGGTGACATTGCCTTTATCATCCGCCACCGCACGCAACTTTGCCGCGTGCATGGGACGGTAAAAGTCGTGCGTGGTGTCTTCCTCGCGTGGCCACACCAGTTGCACGGGGCGGCCACCGCAGTCCATCGCCACGCGCACCGCTTGGGCGACAAAATCAACCTCCAAGCGCCGCCCAAAGCCGCCACCCAGTAGCGTGACATGCAACGTCACATTATCTAAAGGCACACCCGCCACTTGCGCTGCAATGGCGCGACTCATTTGCGGCACCTGCGTTGGCACCCAAATCTCAACTTTGCCATCCGCCACGCGCGCAGTGCAATTCATCGGCTCCATCGTCGCATGTGCCAGATACGGTGCGCTGTAAGTGCTTTCTACGATAGACTTTTTGGCCGCACTATCGAACGCTGCCAACCCTGTGCCATGCTCATAAAACGTAAACCCAGCATCTTTTGGATCGTTCACCGTGTCAAGTAGCTTCTTTTGAATCGCCGCCGAGCTTAACCCACCGCCTGGACGCTGCTGCCAGGTCACGTCTACGGCCTGCACGCCCTGCTTGGCGTGCCAAGAGGTCTTGCCCACCACCGCAAACCCCGCTGTGCCGCCCGCGTAGCCCTGCAATAGCACCAGCCGCTCGACGCCCGGCATCGCTAACGCGGCGTTGGATTGAACAAGCCCCGTCTCGCCCCCCAGCATCGGGCACATGCGCACGCTGGCAAACACCATATTCGGCAGCCGCACGTCCATGCCAAACTGGGCGGAGCCGTTGACTTTGCTCGGAATATCCGTGCGCGGCGTGCTTTTACCAATCACCTGCCAACTGCTCCGTGGTTTGATCAGCACCTCACCTGGCGGTGTAGCCGCTGCAAACTTGGCAAACTCGCCATACGGCGCCGATTTGCCCGAAGCATGCGATATAACGCCGTCTTTGACCGTTAACTCGTCCACCGGCAGCTTCCACTGCAGAGATGCCGCGCCCAACAGCGAGCCCCGCGCCGTAGCCGCCGCCATGCGTAGCGGCCCCCACAAGTCGGCCACGCTGGACGAGCCACCTGTCGCGTTGATACCCAATTCACGCGCGATTTTGCCCACCACCCATTCACCAACCTTGACCTTGGTGGCTTTTGTTTCACCCTCAGATTCCAGCGGGTGAAACGGCAGTGACGCCTTCAGCATCGCCACATTGCCATAAATTTTGTCGCCACCGGCCTGCTCCAGCCGCACGGCACTCAAAGGCACATCCAGTTCCTCTGCCACCAGCATCGCCAAGGCAGTGTGCACGCCCTGGCCCATCTCACTGCGCGGCATCGCCATGACAATTGCCCCATCGGCGGCGATTTTGATCCAGCCGTTCAACGCCACATCGCCCTGCGTCGGCAACATCACGTCTTTACCACCCAGCCGAGAGCGCATCGGCATCACACCCCAGCCGACGACCAGCGCCCCAGTCGCGCCTAAAGCGCTCAAAATCCACGTTCGTCGCGAAATAGTGCCCCCACGCTTGCCGCTTTGAGCGTCTACGCTGCCCCCCGTGGGGGTCTTCGCGCCCTGGAGCGGTCCAGCGGCGCTCATTTCACGTCTCCTGCAGCCCGATGAATCGCCGCCCGCACCCGCTGGTACGTCCCGCAGCGGCAGATATTACTCATCGCCTCATCAATTTGGGCATCGCTTGGCTTTGGCGTTTTCTCCAGCAGCGCAGCAGCAGCCATCAACATCCCGCTTTGGCAATAACCGCACTGCGGCACCTGCTCGGCAATCCATGCCAATTGCAGCGCATGCGGCTTGTCGACCGTGCCGAGTGACTCTATCGTCCTGATTTGCTTACCCACCACGGTAGACACTGGCGTCACACAAGACCGCACCGCCTGCCCGTCCACCCGCACCGTGCAAGCCCCGCAAGCCGCTATGCCGCAGCTAAACTTCGTCCCCGTCAGGTTAAAGACATCCCGCAGCGCCCACAAAAGCGGCATCGCCGGATCAATATCCGCCGTCATCGCCTTACCGTTGATTTGAAGTTCCATCGTCGCCCTGTGCCTTCTATCTATATTGCGCCAAATAGCCTTTAACGCACTATATCTGTAAAGCCAGGTGCGCGTTGTAGCCTGCTATAGCGTTTGGATATGTGTTTATATTTATTAATTACTATTAATTTAATAGCTAATTAATAAATAAATACGGCGGATACAGCCAAATTAATCTCTAAATTGACACTTTTCACCTTCTCCAACCCTTCCTGCACCCTTCCGAGCTTCCAGCCCCCTCCCACACAATCGCGGACAATCTAGGGGTTATTCCCAGTTTTGGCGGCGATGACTTCATCGCCCGACACGGGATTTAGGACGATTTTTACCGATGGCTTTGATTACTTTGATTGACGCGCAGCTGGCTTTTGGCCATGTGGCGCTGCTGGACCACACTGACTTTTCACTGGAGCTGGGCGAGCGCGTGGGCATTATTGGGCGCAACGGGGCGGGTAAGTCGTCGATGTTGAAGATTTTGGCGGGTTTTGAAAAGGTGGACGATGGCACCTTACAGCTGCAAAACAACCTGCGCATGGCCTATGTGTCGCAAGAGCCGGATTTAGACCAAACTGCTACTATTTTTGAAGCTGTCAAGGCA
>CBDUEA010000276.1:0-3336 GCA_965365965.1 uncultured Polaromonas sp.
TTTGGCACCTTGACGCAAACCCCACAGCCGATCTGTTTCTTGATTTTTGCTGCTACAGAAAATAATGGGCACCTGGGCATACAAGGGGTCACGTGCAATAGATCTGGCCAACTGGAAGCCGTTTTTGCCTGGCATGACAACGTCCATCAAAATCAAATCTGGCGTCTCGGCTGATAAGCATTTAAAGGCTTGGTCGCCATCATCAGCCGTCGTGACGGCGAAACCATTTTTTTGCAAGAGCTCCGAAATAAACATCAACTCTGTTTTAGAGTCATCAACTACCAGTACTTTATGAATTGCCATTATTGAGCCCCGTGTTTTGTTCCTGCGAAATGTTGCACCGATTGCAACAAAGCGTCTTTGACAAATGGTTTGGTTAAATATTGTTGTGCGCCCACCATACGGCCACGTGCTTTGTCAAACACACCATCTTTTGATGACAGCATGACAATTGGGATGTCAACATAATTGGGATTTCTTTTGATGATGGCGCAGGTTTGATAACCATCTAAGCGCGGCATCAAGATATCGCAAAAAATCAAATCAGGCTTGTGATCACAAACTTTAGACAAAGCGTCAAATCCGTCTTCAGCAAGAAAGACTTCGTGGCCACCTTGCTTTAAAAACATTTCTGCACTTTGGCGCACCGTGTTGCTGTCGTCAATGACCAGCACTTTGTAAGTCGATTTCAGTGTATTCATCGGCAGGATCTCAGTATGTTGTCACCCAGTCGGTTAAGGATTAAATCTCAACCAGTTCAAAGTCTTCTTTACGCGCACCGCATTCGGGACAAGTCCAATTCATTGGTATTTGCTCCCAAGTCGTCCCAGGTGCTATGCCATGTTCTGGCGACCCCAATTTTTCATCGTATATCCAACCACAAATCAAACAAAGCCAAGTTTTGGTACCACTTGTCACAGAAAACCTTTTCACATTGATTAGAATCAATCCATTGTAGCCAGCCCAAACCGATGTTTACACTTTTTAACATCTATGTGTCGACAATATCCGACAAGTTACATTTTTGAATGAACGGCAATTCGACCGCTATTTGCGCCTTAAACCTTGATGATTGGTGCTTTAACCTATTTGTACCTAAGGTTTCTCCCAAGCACTTTGAGAAACCTCGTATGCAAGCAGTCGAGCGATGATTACAACTTAATGCTTACTCCGGTATCCCTTTTTCACTTGAGATATACAAACTTTTATGACTTTAAACACACTCTTAGACCAGAACACCACGTTGTTTGAGCGTGCAAAACGCAGCATTCCTGGCGGTGTGAACTCCCCTGTTCGAGCTTTCAAAGCGGTTGGCGGCACACCACGGTTTGTGAAAAGAGCCCAAGGCGCGTACTTTTGGGATGCGAATGGAAAGCAGCATATTGACTACATTGGTTCTTGGGGTCCGATGATTTTGGGTCATGGCCACCCCGTTGTGTTGGAGGCAGTGCAAAAAGCGGCGTTAGAAGGTTTTTCTTTTGGTGCGCCCACAGAACGCGAGATTGAGTTGGCCGAAGAAATCATCAAGCTGGTGCCTTCCATGGAAATGGTTCGTTTGGTCAGCTCGGGCACGGAAGCCGCTATGAGTGCGATTCGCTTGGCACGCGGTGCGACAGGACGGGTTAAATTCATTAAATTTGAGGGCTGCTACCACGGCCATGCTGACGCACTCTTAGTTAAAGCTGGCTCTGGCTTAGCCACATTTGGCCACCCCACCAGCTCTGGCGTACCGGCTGACGTGGTGAAAGACACTTTGGTGCTTGAATTCAACAACATTCCCCAACTGGAGGAAGCCTTTGCTCTGCATGGCAAAGAACTGGCCTGTTTGATGATTGAGCCCATCGCAGGCAACATGAACTTTGTTCGCGCAAGCCAAGCTTTTGCCACCCGATGCCGTGAGCTGTGTACTCAATATGGTGCATTGCTGATATTTGACGAAGTGATGTCTGGCTGCCGCGTGGCTTTAGGCAGCGCGCAGTCTGTGCTCGGCATCAAGCCAGACATCACCGTGCTGGGTAAAGTCATTGGTGGCGGCATGCCACTGGCTGCATTTGGAGCATCCCGCGCCATCATGGAGCATCTGGCGCCGCTGGGCGGCGTCTACCAAGCTGGCACTTTGTCAGGCAACCCAGTGGCCACAGCTTGCGGTTTAGCGACACTGAAAGAGATCCAAAAACCAGGCTTTTTTGAAGCGCTGTCACTCAAAACTCAAAGCTTGGTTACTGGTTTGACACAAGCCGCCCACAACGCAGGCGTTCCTTTTTGTGGTGACAGCCAAGGCGGCATGTTTGGTTTTTTCTTGATGAACGAGTTGCCGCAAAACTACACCACAGTCATGACCACCGACAGCCCGCGCTTCAACAAGCTCTTCCACGGCCTGCTGGACCGTGGCGTGTACATCGCACCCGCCTTGTACGAAGCCGGTTTTGTAAGTGCCGCGCACAGCGATAATGACATCGCCCAGACAATTGCTGCGGCGAAAGAGGTGTTTGCAAGTCTGTAGTCTGCTCAAAACCGTCTGATTTACTCTTTTTACCCATTTTCGCCCATTTTCGCCCATTTTTATACATAAATATGCCTTTAGCCGGCGTATTTATTGACTTAATTGCTATTATAAATATAGCATTAAATTTTACTCTTTTACTATGACAACAGCAGAAACCCCCGAAACCATAGCTATACCCGAAGCTATTTCAGCGCTCGCACAAGCTGACATGTCCAAATCCGCTGAGCCGACAAAACCCGCTAAGCCGAAGATCGACGTCCAACCCGTCTTGCAAAAGCTGTTTGAGCTCTACCCACACCTGTTTGGCAACGCATTTTTGCCCCTCAAATTGGGCACGTACCAGGATTTGATGGCGGCGAACCCTGAAGCGTTCCAAAAAGACAGCTTGAAAGCCGCTTTAGGCTTCCACGCCCGCTCAACCCGCTATTTGCAGTGTGTGGCAGATGGCAACAAACGCCACGATTTGCTTGGCAATGCTGTTGAGGATGTGTCGCCAGAACACGTCTACCTTGCCCTCTTAGAGCTTTTCCGCCGCCGCGTCATCAGCAACGCCAAAGCCCGCACCAAGCTCAATTTACGCCCCATTTTCCGCAAACAGCTTATCGCCGCTTATTTAGCCTCAGGTCTAAGTCGCCAAGAGTACCAAATACGTGTGCAAAATGCCGACAACGAAGCTACCGCATTGCTTGAAGAAGCATTGGCCGAGCATGATGCCAAGCAGGCAAAGCAAACTGCACTTAAACGTGCTTTTGACAGCAGCGGGAAAAAGGCCGCCGAATTTGCCGACATGTACGGTTTAGATTTGGTTGATGTTGAAAATATGCTTAAAA